>JALOPA010000267.1 GCA_025454125.1 Thermodesulfobacteriota bacterium | reverse complement strand
TCATCCTCGTGGAGCATGACATGGGCGTGGTGATGGACCTTGCAGATCGCGTGGCTGTTCTCGATTTCGGGCGCAAGATCGCCGAGGGAACACCGTCGGAGATCAGCGCTGATCCAGCGGTCATCAGCGCCTACCTGGGCAAAGGAAAGTAAGAGCTGTCGGCGAAAACCGACAGCGTCAGGGGCAAAGGGACAGGGGGCCAAAGGCACAAAGTGACAAAATAAAACAAGGGACATAGGCACACCGGCACAGAGGGACAAAGCAGAAGACTTCTTTCTTGTCTTTACCCTCTGCATCTTTGTCACTTTGTCCCTTTCTTCCGCTTTGTCCCTCTGTGCCTTTGCACCTTTGTACCTGAATCGTTGTGCAGAAGCGAATTGAGTTGTCGCCTAATCCCCACGGGGTACAATAGATGCTGTTAGTAAAGAACATTGAAGTGGCCTACATGAAGGTCATCCAGGTCCTGAGGGGCGTGTCCCTGGAAGTCCATGCAGGAAAGCTCGTGGCCCTGCTCGGGGCCAACGGGGCAGGCAAGACCACCACCTTGAAGGCGGTCTCCGGGATGCTGAAAACGGAAGAGGGTGAAGTCACGGGCGGCAGCATTGAATTCGAAGGGAAAAGAATAGACGGCTTCGGTCCGGAGACGATTGCCGCCATGGGCATCAGCCAGGCCATGGAAGGCCGACGAGTGCTCGAACACCTGAGTGTTGAGGAAAACCTCTTCGTGGGCGCCTATTGCCGGAAAGACCGGGCCGGGGTCAAGAAAGATCTGGAGCTTGTTTTTGACTACTTCCCGAAGATCAAACTTCTCCGCCAGCGGACGAGCGGATATCTCTCAGGCGGGGAACAACAGATGCTGGTGATCGGTCGCGCGCTCATGGCAAGTCCGCGGCTCATGCTTCTGGACGAGCCTTCTCTCGGCCTTGCCCCTCTCGTCGTCGAAGATATCTACCGCATCATACACAGAATCCGGGCTGACCAGAAGATGGCCATCCTTCTGGTGGAGCAGAATGCGCGGGCGGCCCTGGGCATTGCAGACGAGGGTTATGTTATGGAGAACGGACGGATCGTGATGGGAGGTTCTGCCGACAGACTGAGGGATAACGAGGACATTAAGGAATTTTATCTTGGGCTGTCTGCGGTCGGATCGCGAAAGAGCTATCGCGAGGTGAAGCACTACAGGCGGAAGAAGAGGTGGTTGGGGTAAAAGGAGTAACAAGTGACAAGTGATGAGGGACAAGCAGAAGCAAGCTCGTTACTCGTCACTCGTCAGCGACCTTCCCGCCGCACTTGGCTTTGGCAGGCGGGAGCGGACTCGTCACTAGCGAAGCGAAAGGATCTAAATGGAGCTGATGTATTCCGAAAAAGGCGATACCTGGCCCAAGGTCCTCAAGTATAACTATGAAAAATACGGGGACACCCGCAGGGCTTTGCGCCAGAAGCACTATGGGATCTGGCAGCCCTACACATGGAAGGATTACTATCTCAGTGTAAAGTCCCTGGGGCTGGGTTTGATGTCTTTGGGTCTCAAAGCAGGGGACAAGGTTCTTATTGTCGGCGACAATGCGCCTCAATGGTATTACAGCGAATTGGCAGCCCAGGCAAATCATGCCGTAGCCGTAGGGGCCTATTCGGACCTCACCCCTCGGGAGATTCAATACCTTATCGAGAATTCAGAGGCCGCCTATGCGATCGTGCAGGACCAGGAGCAGGTTGACAAGCTGCTCCAGGTCAAAAGCGCCCTTCCTCTCCTGAAGAAGATCCTCTACTGGAGCTATAAAGGCCTGGCCCACTACAAGGATCCCAACCTGATGGGATTCAGTGAGGTGATGCAACTAGGTGAAGCATACGAAAAGGACCATCCGGGGATCTTCGAGCGCAATGTAGATAGCGGAAAAGCGGATGATGTTTGTGCGATTGTCTACACCTCGGGAACGACCGGTGAGCAACCCAAGGGAGCCATCCACACGTTCAGCACATTGCGGACAGGAGCGGAATCTCACCTCCGTCTCGACCCGTGGCACCCGGACGACAATATTGTGCCCTATCTTCCGCCTGTTTGGATCAACGAACAGTGGCTCGCCCTGGGCTGCCATCTTCTTTCCGCCTGCACGCTCAATTTCGCTGAAGGGCCTGAAAGCCAGGAGCGGGACGCCAGGGAAGTGGGCCCGAGCATTGTGTTCCGCGGGGCTCGGCTGTGGGAGAGCCAGGCCGCGATGGTTCAAGCGAGGATTTCAAGTGCCGATCCCATCAAGCGCTTCGTCTACCGGCAACTCATGCCTGTGGGCAATCAGATGGCCGAGGCGAGGTACAAGAAGCAGAAACCGGGTCTGTTCAAAAGGGTGTCCTACGCTTTGGCCGGTCCGTTGCTTTTTCATCCCATCAAGCAGAGTCTCGGTCTTCAGAATGCCAGGGTCTGCTACACTAGCGGGACAATGCTCAGCGAAGATGCCTTCGAGTTCTACCATGCCCTGAATCTGCCGCTCAAGAATCTTTATGGCTCCACAGAGGGGGGTGCGCTGAGCGGCGCAAAGAATGACGACATTCGCGTGGGGACGGTGGGACCTGCTCACGAGGGAACGGAAGTGCGCATCACGGATGAGGGTGAGATCGTCTACAGACAACCCGGTACCTTTGTCGGCTATTACAAAGATCCGAGTAAAACCTCGGGGGCGCTTAAGGATGGGTGGTTCCACACCGGGGATAGCGGATTCATTGACGATCGCGGCCACCTGGTGCTTTTGGGCAGGAAAAGGAGTCTTGTCCCCCTGGCGAATGGAGAGATTCTCGGCCCCCAATCGATCGAAAGCAGGCTGAGGTTCAGCCCGTACATCAAGGATGCGTGGGTCCTTGCCGGACCTGAGGGTCTTTATGCGTCGGCCGTTATCGTCATAAACTTCAACAACGTCGGGAAGTGGGCAGGGGAGAGGCGGGTGCCTTTCAGCACTTTCTCGGAACTTGCCCAAAGACCCGAGATTTATGAACTGGTGAAGCAGGATATCCGGAGGGTCAACTCCGGCTTGTCGCCCGGCTCAGGGGTGAAGAAATATGTCGTTCTCCACAGGGAGTTTGATCCTGACGAAGGGGAACTGACCAGGAACAGGAGATTGAGAAGAGCCATTCTGGAAAAACGTTACAGCGAACTCATTGAGGCGATTTACAGGAACCGAACGGAGGTCGGACTGAGTGACGCAGGGACGGGAGCGATCAAAACGACGCTCCGAATCGAGCCTGTTGAAGGAGTCGGCGCATGACGTTCTTTTTGCAACTGGTGATAACCGGCTTGGCCCAGGGCATGGTCTATGCTCTCATCGCCATAGGCTTTGTGATCATTCTGAAGTGCTCCGAGGTATTTAACATCGCCCAGGGACACTTTGTGCTGATCGGCGGCTATCTCGGCTACACATTCTTGGTTACCTTCGGGTTGCCCGTGTGGGCCGCGCTTGTATTGGCGATCGCGACGGCCGTCGTCATGGGCTTGTTGATTGAACGTCTCATCCTGCGCCCACTGCTCGGTGAACCGGTGCTCGCTGTGGTTATGGCGACCATAGCTCTTTCCACGGTGCTGGGAGGGGTGGCGACTCTGCTCTGGGGCGCCCAATACAAAGCTTATCATGGGTTGCTGCCGACGATCAATTTGAAGATCGGCGCCATCTCCGTACCTTCCGAGTCCCTCATCGGGCTCATTGTTTCGGTGATTTGCGTGGCGATCCTCATGTTTCTCTTCCGTTACACCAAGATCGGGCTCGCCATGAGGGCCACTGCGGAGGACTTGCAGGTGGTGCAGAGTATGGGCATCAAAGCGACAACCGTTTATGCCGTGTCATGGGTCATTGCCAGTGTGGTCGGGGTCATCGGCGGCATCCTCCTGGGGGGCGTATCCGGCGCAAATATGGAGCTCGCAACGATCGGCCTCAAGGCCTTTGCCGTGGTGCTGCTGGGGGGTGTAAACTCGGTGGGCGGGGCCATTGTGGCGGGAATCATCTTGGGGATGCTGGAAAACGTCGCAGCCGGGTACCTGGATCCGCTCCTGCCCGGAGGAGCGCTCGCCCAGGTGTTCCCGTTTTTTGTAATGATCATCGTGCTCATTTTCAGGCCCTATGGGCTTTTTGGCCTGGTCAGGATCGAGAGGGTTTAAACCATGGCTCTGGGCATAGGAACCTTTCAAGAAAATTACGGCCAGGATATGGCCATCTTTCATTCGAAGTTGCAATGGGGCGGCGTCATCGCATTTCTCGCTCTTCTCTTCGCCTGCCCCCTCTTCTGCAGCGACAGGGTGCTCACCATCCTGACCATGATGGGTATCTCGGTGATCAGTGTCCATGGGCTCAACATTTTGACCGGCTACTGCGGTCAGATCTCCATCGGACATGCCGGTTTCATGGCCGTCGGAGGTTACATGTCGGCCATTCTGTGCGCCAAGCTTGGCATGCCTTTCTGGGCGGCTCTGCCCTGCGGGGCCCTTGCAGCGGGAGTAGCAGGGTTGATCTTCGGACTCCCGTCGTTAAAGATCAAAGGCTTCTACCTCATCATGGCGACTATCGCAGCGCATTTTATTATCATCTGGATCGTCATCCAGCTGCACAGCATCACCGGTGGAGCGGATGGCCTGAGCGTGCCCAGAGCCAAGATAGGAAGCATCTCGCTGGGCTCCAA
>JALOPA010000266.1 GCA_025454125.1 Thermodesulfobacteriota bacterium | reverse complement strand
CCCTCGTACTGGTGCACGACTCCATAGCGGATCCGGGGCCAGAAATTCTTGAAGAATCCCGACTTCGGTCTCCACTGGAGGTCAAGGTCCAGCTCGTTTTCGTTGGCAACGCTCCGCCCCGTAGTCGGATTGATCCTGTCCCATCCATGGACAAAGAGAGCATAGGCTGTCACGCTTTCGAGACCGACCTTTGTGGAGTCATAGGCCGCTTTCACCATAAAGGCTTTCTCCTTTGCCCTGTTGAAATCCTTCACCTGCACGCTGGTGTAGCCCGGATAACTGCTCCAGGGATTCTGGAGGTCGGCTCCGCTGGTGTCCGTCGTGAAGGCCAGGGAGAGCATGGCTCCGCCATAGCTCATTTCCGTCTTCACGCCCACCTGGTTGACCGAGAAAGCGTATCCCTTGAGCGCGTCGTCGCCCACGCTTCTCTGATCCGTGAACTGCGCGGCGAAAAGAAGGCCGAGTTTCTGGTTCAGCGGCCAGGTGTATTTCGCCTCAGCGTAGCCGATGTTGATGGTATCCTCGCAATAGTAGTCGATTGCGCCTATGGAGAAGCGGCCCACGGAAAACAGGCCTCCTCCCACCGCCACTCCCGTGTTCACCGGGGCTCCGGCGTCTTGCGACATCCACACGAAATCCTCCGAGTTGCGCTCCCTTATTTTCGTGATATACCCTCCCCCGTATCTGAAGCCGGGGGCTCCGTCCTTGCCTCCCGAAGCTCCCGTCAACGTGTAACCCTCGAATGTCTTCGGGACCATGCGGCCGTCGTCTTTGTTGATGTAGGGCGTGTTGTACTCGTACCGGTAGAGGTTAAGGTAGTTGTCTTCAACCAGCTTCACTCTCGCATAGAGTTGACCCAGAACGGAGATGGATTTCTGTCCGGGCCTCAGGAGCTGCGTGCCGTCCGTGTCCTGCGGCGCGTAAAGCGGCTCGGAGAGGTAGTACACGGCACCCACTCCGAAATGATTCAGAAACCAGCCGGACGTGTAAGAGACCGCCCCACCGATCGCCCAGGCCTCGTTGATCTGGGGGTTGGAATTGGGATAGTTGTCACGATAGAAGTAATAGGTCCTGAGATTGACATCGAGCTTGGTGTCCCTGAAAAAGGGATCCTCATCTTTGAGCTCTTCCTTGAGCTGCGGAAAAAGGCCCGGATGGGTCGGCTTTTCTTTGTAGGACCGCTCCATCGGAGAGACGCTTTCCTCCACTGAGGTTGGTGTGGGCTCCTCTTGGGACACTCCCTCCTGCGCCATGGCAGGAGCCGTTGCCCAGAGCAGCAGGGCCGCCAAACCGATCGACGCCGCCCGGAATCTGTCCTTCATTAAGATCGATAGTCTCCTTGGCCTAAAGGGTAGCGCCCAGCTCTGCGTCGAATTACTCCTCATGACCATCCTTTTTCTCCCCTTCATGCTCCGGAGCCCTGGGGTCCAGCCGCTCGATTTGCCGCGCGTAAAGCTCCATTCCGGGCACGGCACTCAATCCATGGGCGAAAATGCTGATGAGCACCGTGGCCATGACGGCAAGGGTGATGGTGGACAGGCCCCCTTCATGGATCCCATGCTCGATCAAGACCAACCCAAGCACGATGGACGCCAGCCCCCGTGGACCGAACCATCCCATGAACAACACCGTCGCGGAACTGAGTCGTGTGCCCCAGAGGCCGATCGCCACCGGCAGCATGCGCACCACCGTGAGGCTGAGGACGGCGTAGAGCCAATGCGTCCCGTTGAATTGCGGCCAGGCTTTGGCGACCAGCAGGCCGAAGAGGAAGAACACGGAAAGGTTGAGCAGTTGTCCCCACTCCTCGGTGAATTCCACGCTGTGCTGGCTCGCTTCCCTGAACCCCGCTTGCACCGCCAGGCCGGCTACAAAGGCCGCAATGAACATGCTCGCTCCAGTGGCCTCTGAAGCCAGCGCGCAGAGCAGCGGAAGCGCGACCACCCCGAGCTGCTGCCAAGATTCCCCCATCCAGCCCTTGCGGTGTGCGAGTCCCAGCAACAGGCCTCCAGCCAGCCCGATGCCCACACCGACCAAAGCACCATACCCGAGTTGCTCGACGATGAAGCGGCCCAGGCTTGCTTCCTGGGCTTCCGCACCCGTGCCGGCCATCGCGATAAAGAAGAGGAGGAACGGGACGGAGAGTCCGTCATTGAGGCCGGCCTCTACGTTGAGGGCCTGGCGAATCTTCATGGGCACGCGCGGGCTGTTCACGATGATTTGACCCAGACCGGCGTCGGTCGGGGCGAGGATGGCGGCCAGGATGCCGGCTTCCAGGAGAGAGAGCTGTGGAAAGACGACCAGCGCGGCGACAGCGCCGAGGAGGATCGTCAACAACATGCCGACGCTCAGAAGGCGGGCAGGCAGATTGCGTATGCTCTTGAGCACATGAAGGTCGGTGCGGCTGGCATCGGTGAACAGCAGGAGGACCAGACCTATTTCGGCTGCTTTCATGAACAGTTCGAGATTGGCCCGCTCCTCGCGAAGTTCGGGCAGCAGGAGGAGCGCCAGCATCCCCGCTCCAGTAAACACGATCGGGGCGGTAAGCTTTGTGCGTTCGATGCGCCTGGAGACCAGGCTGTAGATCAGAATCAGGACGATGAAAATGACATTGAGGGTCATGATTTGAATACTCCTTCACCCTCCCTGAGCAAAGGCTTCCAGAGATCTGAGCCCATCATCCTCCAGCAGGCAGCATTGAAGCAAAGGCCCTCAGCGCGAAGAAGGTTCCTGCATCGCTCGTCCGGCCAGAAAACCCTCGATCTCCTTCTTGTTCTGCCCGACCACCTTTGCGGCGGCCGTCATAAGAAGTTGCCGGTCGCATTCGGAGTTCAGCTTGAATCGGGTCGGGATCTCGGCAATGCGCTCCACTACCGCTGTCGGCGAATCCAGCGGGGGCGACTCCTCGCGGCACGCCTCGGGCAGGTCGCTGAGATCCTCCTTCCACTCTGCGTCGGTGTGGCGCAGAATGATCATGCCAATGGTTTGGTCGTCCGGGAACACTCCCTCAACCTGCATGCTGCGGAAGAACAGTGAACTATAAGCAATAGCGCGCTCCTCCATGATGCTGGTGATTCGGGAAAACTCGTAACTGCCCAGGGTCCAAGGCTCCGGGCGTTTGGTCAGCTTCAGATAACCCACCCAGAAGGGGTAGGAACTGTCAAAGGCGATAATCAGGGCTCGGCGCGCCTTTTTCGATTGGAGTTGCTTCAGAAATGCCAGAAGCAGAGACTCGGCACCGGAGTTCTCATAGAGCCCGCCATCGCCGGTGTGCCAGTACAGTTGTTCTTCCCCCACACTGAAGGTAATCGGGCCTACCAGTGGGGGAAACGATGCCGAGGCGGTGACCGAGGGTGCAAGGAGCATTGGGCATGGATCCATCTTGAGGTCCAGGGGGGTCAGCGGGAGAACCGATTCCCACCGTCGCTTGAGAATCGGAGGGTACTCGGCAGGCTTCCCCCGCTTGGCCAGCGACTGGTGCAGGTCTTGGAAGAAGTCGTAGCGAAAAGTGTCAGGGGGCAGGGTGGTCATTATGAGCCGCCGGCCGTTGTTGTAAAGCGTGGTGTTGATGATCAGCCGCGGGCTGTCCCCCCGCGCCTCCCGAGCACTCAGGTCTGCAAAGGTGACCGGACCCAGCAGCTGTTCTGTGAACAGTTCGGTGAGTGACCGTGCCGCTAATGCAGGGTTGAGGATCCAGCGAAAAGTTTCAATCTGGCGCCAGAGAAGCGCGCTTTCGAAGTTCTGACTCACCTTGTCCTTGTAGCCTGCAAAGAAGGTCTTGTAGTCCTCCGTTAAGGCCCCATCAGGCCCCAGAACCACCGTCCCTTTCGAGGGCTTTTTCATGGCAAAGTAGCTGGCCGCAACGCTGCCGCCGGAGACGCTGGAGAGGTGTGTGACCTGCTCCAGCACAGAGCCTCCGCCTGGCGCGCGAACCTGGGCGAGTGCCTCAAGGCCTGATGCGCCGAAGAGAGCCGCACGGCTGCCCCCGCCCGACAAGGCTACACCCACGACCAGGTCGGGCTCCGGCGCAGGAACAACGCACGCCGTCTGGGGACCCGCCTGCGGGGCGCGCGTCGCAACAGCTGAGGCGCAACCCGAGGCCAGGAGCGCGCACGCCAGACACAGGGCCGTTCCCTTTAGCAGGTCCCATGGTTTGACTCCGTGGGTCTTAAGAGTCCTCATTCTCCAAGAAGGCGCCTGTTCCTTTCTCATCTTTCACCTCCAGGGCCGGAGCCCGGTAACGGGATCCGAAAAGGTCATGGGGTTGACAACATCTACCGCAAGCAAAGCCAATCGTATCGGGCAGCGAGTATTCGTTAGCCGGTTGCTGAAAAACCCGTATTTTGGGCCTTTGATGTCATTCCCGCGGAGGCGGGAATCCAGGCTTTTCTGGCTCTTCTGGACTTCCGCCTCCGCGGGAGTGACGAAAGGATTGTGCTTTCAGCAACCTGTTAGGCCCTCTCTTCGAAGAGAGGACACTCATGAGTTCTGGATATGAAAACTAGGTGAAGCGAAACTGAAAAGATATTGGACTTTAGTCCAATGCGGTGTTCTGTTTTTCCTGGAGCTGAATTAAGCTTCCAACGCAACCCCGAAAGAACGGCTAGGGACTTATGGCATTTTTGCAGGCCTCTGCTTTTCTAGCGCCTGCTCCTGCTGGACG
>JALOPA010000265.1 GCA_025454125.1 Thermodesulfobacteriota bacterium | reverse complement strand
GAAGCTGTCGGACCTGCTCACCGGCCTCACGATGATCAGCGATTTCATTGAGGATGCCAGCGATCATCTTCAAATCATCAATGTCAGCACACGATGAAACGGAGTAATGGGGTGATGGCGTGTTGGAAGGCCGGGGGAGTGCAGCCGTCCGACACCCCTTTTCATGCACGCTGAACGGTCCGAGACATGTGGAAAGTCCTGAGCGGTTGGAGCCTTGGAGCCAATGACTCTGCGAACATCTTTGGAACGGGGTATGCCACCGGTATCGTCAAATATCGCACGGCCATCTGGCTGACCGCTCTTTTTCTCATGATTGGCGCGGTGCTGGAAGGTTCCAAGTGCATGGACGTGGTGGGTGACCTTTCCCAAATCACCGCAACGGAAGCCTTTTACTGCGCGCTTGCCGGCGCCATCACCATGACCTCCCTGACCATCCTTGCCATACCCGCCTCCTGTTCTCAGGCCATCGTCGGAGCCGTCATCGGAGCGGGCATTCTCTCCAGCCCCGCGGATTTTTCCAAGCTTTACAAGATCGTGGCCTGCTGGGTTTTCACCCCAATCTGCGCCTTGGTCATGGCGTACCTTCTCCATCGTGTCCTGGGATTGGTCATCAACAAAACCATCATCAGCCTGGCCAAACGGAGTCTCCTGTATTCAGGCGGCATCATAGTGGTCGGTTGTTACGGTGCGTACTGTCTAGGGGCCAACAACGTGGCCAACGTCACGGGGATTTATGTGGGCTCCGGGATTTTGTCCGCCGAGACGGCGGCTTTCGTTGGAGGGTTGAGCATCGCTCTCGGCACGCTGACCTACAGCCGCAAGGTCATGGAGACCGTAGGGAAAGGCATTGTTCCTCTTGATCCGTTTTCAGCTCTGATCGCCGTGCTGGCCGAAGCCCTCAGCTTACATCTTTTCACTCAAATCGGGGTGCCGGTCTCCTCCTCCCAGGCTATTGTGGGCGCCGTCGTTGGGGTAGGCCTTGTAGGCGATGTGCAGACCGTGAGCCTCAAGATGCTCGCGAGAATCGGCATCGGCTGGATCATGACGCCGGTGTCCGGAGGAGTGCTGGCTTATCTGTTCATAAGGATTTTGGTTTAGGAGGGCACGATGATAGCGCTTGGACGTGTATGGAAACTCTATTTCATCTATACGATCCTGCTGGTGGTTGGAGTGGCCCTTGCCGGGTTTGTGCTGGAAGCTCAGGTAAAAAAAAGCCTCACCGAACATCTTGAGGAGGATGCCCTGACACTGGCAAAAGTCCTGGCCCAGTCCTTGCCGGATTCGGACGCCCCGTCCGTCCTTGACCGATTTTGCGATTCTTTCAGAAACGTTGCCGGCGCTCGAATCACTCTGCTCGACAAGCAGGGGAAAGTGGTCGGCGAATCGGACGCAGACCTGGCCCAGGTTGGGACCAAGCTGGACAGACCCGAGGTGCAGGAGGCGGTCAAGAAAGGTGTGGGAAGCAGTATTCGTTTCAGCAAGACCTTGAGGGTGGACATGCTCTACACGGCGTACTTCGCGAAAGAGAAAGACAAAATCATTCGCCTTGCAGTACCCATGGCCAAAGTGAGAGTCTTCCAGAATGAAGTGATGATCCTTTTTTCGCTCGCCCTGTTCCTCGTACCCTTCTTTGCAATCATCGTCACCTTCTTCTTCACAAAGTACGGAATCTATGAAGGGAGCAAGAAACCGTCGATTTCGGTGTGTGACTCGGGGAGTATATCCAGGTCGGAATTACATGCGCACTAGGGGCGAGTGACAAGTGACGAGTAACGAGTGACAAGTTCATGTCCTGATCTCGTCACTTGCTACTTGTCACTATCGCTTTCAGTCCTTCATCCTAACAGCGCGAGCAGGCAGGCGACCATGCCGAAGCCGAACAGAATGACCCCGGCAATCCTGTTGGCCAGCCGCAGTTGGTCCGGGGTGAGTTGGGGACTAAAAAGGTGGACGCTCGCTACGAAAATGGGGCCCCAGAGGGACGATCCCACGAAAACGCCTACCACAAGCATTCCCGTGGAAACGAAGGCATGCTCCCATCCGCCGATGCCCAACGCGGAGAAGGTGGCCGTAAAGACCAGGACGGCCAGCGGGTTTGTGAGCATGAGGAAAAAAGACGACCCAAAAGAGGCCGCGAATCCATGGCCGGTCGCCTCAGGGGTTTTTGGAGTGGGAGGGGAGAGGAAAATCTTGATCCCCATGGCGATCAGGATGAGACCTCCGGCCAATCGGAGAATCGTGCGTTCGTTGGTCAGAAAGTTCGAGATGTAGGTGACCCCAAACCCTGCGACGGCGCAGTAGATCGCATCCACCACAGAGGCTCCAAGGACGGCAGCCACGCCGGCCACTTTCCCATCCATCAGGGTCCGGCGGACGCAGAGGAGGCCGATGGGGCCGAAGGGCACGCAGATGATGAAGCCCAGAAGGAGGCCCTTGATGAAAAAAGCCAGTTCCAACCTTTCCTTGTCTCCTCCGTTATGAGGGATAACGATCGTCTCTTTTCGTTGAGCGGTCGAGTTTGTTCTTCTTCAGGTGGACCTGGAGGGCGGTCAGCGCAGCGGGAGTGATGCCTGAGATCCGCGAGGCTTGCCCCAAAGAAACAGGCTTCACTCTGCTGAGCTTCTCCCTCGCTTCCTTCGTGAGCCCGTAAACGGATGCGTAATCCAGGTCTTCAGCCAGGCGAAGGTTTTCCATTTTCTTCAGCTTTTCGACCTGCTTTTCCTGGTGGGCGATGTACCCCTCGTACTTGATTCTGGTCTCCACTTCTTCAAAGACGTTCTCCTCAACCGTCTGGAGCTCAGGGGCAAAACGAATCAGCTGTTCGAAGAGGATCTCGTTTCTTCGCAGGAGCTGGGCAAGGGGCGTGATGTTCTTGATGGGGGTGGAACCCAGGCTTTTCAATTGATCGACCACGGAGGGCTCGGGCCTGAGCTTGATCTCATTCAGCCGCTCGATGAGTTTTTCGACCGCCTCTCTTTTCCTGCAGAACCGGCGGTACACCTCCTCCGCGACAAGACCCAGGCGAAAGCCTGTGTCCCTGAGCCTGAAGTCGGCATTGTCCTCCCTCAGGAGAAGGCGATACTCGGCCCGGGAAGTGAACATCCGGTAGGGCTCGTTGGTTCCCTTCGTGACGAGATCATCCAGCAGGACGCCGATGTAGGCCTGGGATCGGTCCAGGATCAAGGGCTCTTGCTTGCGAACCTTCAGCACGGCGTTGATCCCGGCCATGAGACCCTGAGCCGCGGCTTCTTCGTAACCGGAGGTGCCGTTGATTTGGCCGGCGTGAAAAAGGCCTTCGATCGACTTGGTTTCCATCGTGGGCTTGAGCTGCAAGGGATTTACGAAGTCGTATTCTATGGCGTAGCCGGGTCTGAGGATCTCCGCCCGTTCAAGGCCGGCAATGGACCTCACCATTTTGATCTGCACGTCGATCGGGAGGCTGGTGGGGATGCCGTTGGGGTACACCTCAAGCGTTTCCAGCCCTTCAGGCTCCAGAAAAACCTGGTGTCTTTCCTTTTCCGCAAAGCGCACGACCTTGTCTTCGATGGACGGGCAGTACCTCGCTCCCGTGGCCTTGATGATGCCGCTGTAGAGCGGCGACCGGTCGAGGCCCTCTCGGATAAAGTCGTGGGTCTTCGAGTTCGTGTAGGTGATGTGGCAGGGGACCTGCGGCAAGGGGATTCGAGAGGTGGTGAAGGAAAAAGGCCTGGGTTTCTCGTCTCCAGGCTGAATTTCCAGGCCTCTGTAGTCAATGGTGCGGCCGTTGATACGGGGGGTGGTTCCGGTCTTGAGTCTTCCCACGTCAAAGCCCAAGTCCTTGAGCTGTGACGAGAGCTGATTGGATGGAGGGTCTCCCATGCGGCCGGCGGGAAAATGGTCGAGGCCAATGTGGATGAGGCCCCTCATGAAGGTTCCTGTGGTGAGGATGACGGTCTTGGACAGAAATCGCTCGTGGATGTGAGTCTCTATGCCTTCGATTCTCCCGTCCCTGACGAGCAGACGGTCCACCATGGCCTGGCGAATGTCCAGGTTGGGCTGGCTCTCCACGACCCCCTTCATCCTTTTGCGATAGAGGTCCATGTCGTTCTGGGTCCTTGATCCCTGAACGGCCAAACCCTTTCGAGTGTTGAGGCGCCTGAACTGGATCCCGGTCTCGTCCGCGTTCTTGGCCATTTCACCGCCCAGGGCATCGATTTCCTTCACCAGGTGCCCTTTGGCAAGACCGCCGATGGCCGGGTTGCAGCTCATGGCCGCGATGTGGTCGAGGTTGATGGTGACGAGAAGGGTAGGGTGGCCCATGCGCGCTGCCGCAAGTGCGGCTTCACAACCGGCGTGACCCGCGCCGACAACGATGACGTCATATGTCTTCTCGTTCTTGAGCATAGATGAAAGAAAGGTACAAGGTGCAAGGTAAAAGGTACAAGGGAAAAACAAGTGGAACAAACCCTTATACCTTGACCCTTGCGCCCTGCACCGCTGCGCATATCTCCGAGTCGGTTTAAGGAAACAAAATGTCGCCTAGTGAGTTGAGCGCTTGAAAGGATCAGTCAATATAATCGACTCCTCCCGACCGGGACCCACAGAGATGATGGAAAAAGGAACCTCGATGACTTCTTCGATCCGTTTGAGATAATTCCTGGCGGCAGCAGGGAGATCACTCCAGTTTCGTGCAGCGGTGATGTCGTCGTGCCACCCTGGAAGCTCTTCGTAGACCGGTACGCATCGGGCAAGCCTCTTCAAGCTGGCGGGCATGGATACAACTCTCTTCCCGTCCAAGGTGTAGGCGACGGCTATCTTCAAAGTCTTGAGGCCGGTGAGCACGTCGAGCTTGGTGACGGTCAAGCTGTTGAGGCCGTTGAGGCGGGCGGCGTCC
>JALOPA010000264.1 GCA_025454125.1 Thermodesulfobacteriota bacterium | reverse complement strand
CCCCACGGTTCCGCCGATCTCCACGATGACCATGTCCGCGGATTCTTCCTGGGCCACATCGAAGATGTGGTGCTTGATCACATCCGTCACATGGGGGATGTACTGCACGGTCTTGCCCAGGTAGTCGCCTCTCCTTTCCTTCTTGCGGATCATGTCGAAGACTTTGCCCATCGTGAGGTTCCACTTGGACTTGCAGTTCACGCCCAGGAACCGCTCGTAGTGGCCAAAGTCCATGTCCACTTCGCCGCCGTCATCCAGAACGAACACTTCTCCGTGCTCGATGGGATTCATGGTGCCCGGGTCCACGTTCAGGTACCCGTCGCACTTGATGGGAATGATTCTGAGTCTGGAAGAAAGAAGATGGCCGATGGAAGCGGCGGCGATCCCCTTTCCCAGTCCGGACAGCACCCCGCCGGAAACGATTATGAATTTTGCAGGCATAAACCGATGGCCCCCCAAAAAAGCAATCCAGAGAAACTTCCGCTTTCAAGCCTTGCAGCTATCCGCGGCGTTGCTCTGGATCCGTTTCAGCATAGGTTTTCCTTGCCAGGTCCCTCCTTTTGGCCAACTACCACATAAGAGGCATCTGCGTTTGTCAGACCGCAATATATAGGCATTCCCTCCCACGGTCAAGTATATAAACAAAAACCGCATGAAATCTTTTTCAGCCTTGAAATGGAAACCGCCATTGACCTCGGCCCAAAAACCTCTAATAATGCGACCCCATGAACACCCTGATGGCCATTGTGGGTCGGCCCAATGTGGGCAAATCCACGCTTTTCAACCGCTTGACACGCTCCAGGGCCGCCCTCGTGGACGACCAGCCGGGCATTACCCGGGACCGCCTCTACGCTTCCGCGGAATGGGACGGCAAGTCCTTCACGCTCGTGGACACCGGAGGATTTGATGACTCGGAAGAAGAGCCTCTGCTTGAGGGAGTGAGAAGCCAGGTGGCGAAAGCCATCGAGGAGGCGGACAGGATCCTCTTCATTGTGGACGGCAGGGACGGGCGAATGCCCCTCGATGAGAAGATCGCCGATCTGCTCCGCCGCAGCCGCAAGGACGTCTACCTCGCCGTAAACAAGGTGGACGGCCAGGAACATGAACACCTCACGGCGGATTTCTACGGGCTTGGGTTTGACCGGGTGTACCCCGTGTCCGCAGCCCATGGCTATGGGCTCGCCGACTTGCTGGACGCGTTGACAGCAGGCCTTGAACAGCCTGCAAAGGAGGAGCTGTCCGACGATTTCACGAAAGTCGCCATCGTGGGCAGGCCGAATGTGGGCAAGTCCTCCCTCATCAATCGCCTCCTGGGTTCCGAGAGACTTCTGGTCAGTGAGCTCCCGGGGACTACCCGCGACTCCGTAGACATTCGTTTCGAGCTCAAGGGGACGAACTACGTCTTCATCGACACCGCCGGCATCCGGAGGAAAGGGCGGGTCAAGGAAAAGATAGAGAAGTTTTCCGTGATCAAAGCGCTTCAGAGCCTGGATCGCTGTCATGTGGCGGTCGTGCTCATCGACGCCTCAGAAGGAGTCACGGACCAGGACGCCCACATCTGCGGCTATGCGTTCGAGCGCGGCCGTGGGGTGATTCTGGCGGTCAACAAATGGGACCTTGTCAAGAACGATTCTGAAAAGAAGAAACGCCTCGTCGACACTCTGGATCGGCAGATGACCTTCCTGTCTTTCGCCCCGAGGCTCTACCTGTCTGCCCTGACCGGTGAAAAGGTGAAGGGTCTCTTCGGAAAGATCAACCGCATTCATGAGCAGCTGTTCCGCAGGATCGACACGGCGATCGTCAACAAGGCCCTCAGCGACATGGTGCAGAAAAACCCGCCGCCGAAAATGGGGCCGGGCCGCATCAAGTTCTTCTACGCCACCCAAACGGGCGTGATGCCGCCCTCCTTTTCCCTCTTCATGAACAGGCCGGACCTCGTTCATTTCACCTATGAACGGTATCTGCTGAATCAGTTTAGAGAGCAACTGGAGTTGAGTGAAGTACCGATCAGGTTAAGGTTTAAGAAGAAGTAAACCGCAGGTGGCAGGTAGCACGTAGCAGGTGGCAGGTTGCAAGTGGGAAGGAAAGTCGAGCCCAACGAGCTACAGGCAACAGGCAACAAGCAACAGGCTACCTGCTACAGGCAACCTGCAACGAGCAACCTGAAGCAGGTAGCACGTAGCAGGTAGCTGGTGGCGAGTGGCAAGTGGCAGGCCGGATGCAGCTGGTTGAAAAGAGAATTGACTCCTGACCAGACGCAGGCTACAAACAACGGGTGGCCGACACCCTGCCAGAGGCGGTACTCAACAAGCAACAGGCAACACGCCACCTGCGTTCTGCTACGTTGCCTAAACCGATGGACAAACAGAAATACAGGAGCCTTTGACTCATGAAAATTCGAATAAGGATTGGAACCCTTTCTATGGATGCGGAACTGAACGAGACTCCCACCGCCAAAAAGATCGCCGACGCGCTGCCCATCAAGGCGGGTTTCAACACCTGGGGAGATGAGTTCTATTTCGCGATTCCCGTCAGCGCGAAGCTGGATGCCTCCGCAAAGGAAGTGGTGGAGCTGGGTGACCTGGGCTACTGGCCCCCGGGCAAGGCGTTCTGCATCTTTTTCGGCCAGACGCCGGTGAGCAAACCGGGAAAGATCATGCCGGCCAGCGCCGTGAACGTCATCGGCAAGGTTCTCGGCGATCCCAACCAGTTCAAGAAAGTGATGAACGAGTCCCAGGTGACCCTGGAAGCGGTTTGACTCCAGAAAAGAACCCCCTGCTCCCCACCAACAGGGAGCAAGGGGTAAAAAAACAGGGCTTCAGCATCAGTGTTTGCGATCTTTTGAAGGCCCGCTAGCGTGATCCTTTGCAGGCGACAACGTTATCTTAATATTTTTGCTCGGGCTTTCCCTCTCAACATCACAAACAAAGGGCTTCACCCAAGGAGAGCACGCCCCGATCCTTGCGTCGTGGTAGGGCTCGTTGTTGCGATCATTTAGGGACCAGTCCACCACCGAGTTGTGAACCGAAGCACCGGTTTGGTTCGTATTTTTATGGGTTACGCCGAAACGGTGGTGCCCGAATCGCTTGTTCCCAGGGTGACCGGGTGAGGTTCCATGGCCGTCATTGATCGGCGGGTTGCCGGGTGGCTGGGGATCAAAACCGTTTCCGACCCCGTTATTCCCTTTGCCGGTTCCGCAACTGCTGGGCTTATAGAAGCCGAAGTCAATGCTGGAATTGCTCTCGCCTGCTGACAGTCTCACAGGATCGGATCGGTGTGTCACCCGATCGCCGTCACTGTCTCTTGCGTCGTTCGACCCCTGATCCTCCGGAGAGGCCTGCCATCCGACCAACACACCGCCGCACACAAAGTTCTTGCAGGAGATCTCGACACTGTAGATGCCGGCAGCCAGGTCCGTGAACTGATAGAATCCCTGATCATTCGTTGTGGTCGAGACCACTTTCCTTCCGCTTGCATCGAGCAGGTTGACAACAGCCCCTTTGATTCCCATCTCCCCTGCGTCCTGAATCCCGTCCTTGTCCTGATCTTTCCAGACGAAGTTCCCGATCGACGCCGTGCATGGAACCACGCCGAACCAATGGGCCGGGTCGGTATCCGTGACCGTGCTTCCGCCTCCGGCAGGGCTTGCGCTCGCGGTAGCAAGGTTGGCATGCTGACCGGCGGTGACAAGGGTGGTCGAGATGTAGAACCACGTTTCCCCAGGATCCAGGAGCCCGTCGCGGTCCTTGTCCCCGATATTGAACCCGCAGCCCAGAACCGCTTTGGGTGCGAAATCGTCAGTAGGAACTCCCGGTGTCCCATGATCGTCCACCAAGGAGACGTTTTTAAGAGCGACCTCTCCGGGGTTGGTGACCAGATAGGTAAACTGGACCGTCTCGCCAACCGCGACCTTCAGGCCGGGCGCCTGGTCGGCGTCAATACCGAAACCGTCGGCCGGCGTCCAACTGCTCGGCCATCCGGTGGCGCCTGCGTCGCTGAGGTCAGCCCCCTTTTCATTGGCGGCTTCAAACGCATTCTTCACGCTTTCATAATTGCCTGAAGCAAAGGCTCCCCGTACCATGGAAATAATCTGAGTCTTTGTGTAGGCATACTCGATGTTGGGATGGGCCGCATTCAGCAGCGCCGCCGTCGAGTGCCGCAGCAGGGCGTTGGCCCCTCCTCCATTCGCTTGAAGGGCCTCCAAGAGAGTCGGACACCCCGAAGCATCGACCCCAAAGACTTTCTCATAACGGTCACCGGGGTTGAAACCGATCCAGTCGTCAAAATGCTGTGACTGTTTCCAGTAGCCCGGCGTGAGGCCTTCCGTCCCCGCTTCGCTCTCCAGCACCTGAACGTATTTTTCGACGTCGATGGCCGCTCGGAGTTCCTGGGTGACTTCGACGGTCCAACGGTCCACATCAATGACGTTGGGGAGGTAAAAGCCGTCCGGCCGAAGAGGATGCCCCACGGCTGTCGCCGTATTGATGACTTCCCCGCGAAGCCCGTCGTTCATGGTCGTGGTATACGCCCGGTCGAACTCAAACACCTGCCCCGGCTGCACAATGCCGCTCCAGATCTGGTGGTCGCCGCAGGGATTGATCAGGGCATCGTACACCTGAGCGCCGCCATGGAGGACCACATCCCCGGTGTTCTCCACGCGGAAGTGATAAACAATGGTC
>JALOPA010000263.1 GCA_025454125.1 Thermodesulfobacteriota bacterium | reverse complement strand
ATGCTGGCCCAGTTCAACTCCTTCACATCCCCCGTGATCATCATGACCTCTGTCCTCATGTCCCTCATCGGAGTCTTCATGGGACTGCTGGTCACGGGCACGGCCTTCGGCATCATCATGACCGGGATCGGGGTGATCAGCCTGGCCGGGGTGGTGGTCAACAACGCCATTGTGTTGATCGACTACTACAAGCAGCTTCTCGGACGAGGGATTCTTTCACGGGATGCCCTGATCCGTGCAGGACTCACGAGGTTTCGGCCGGTCATGCTCACGGCGATCACGACCCTGCTCGGGCTCCTTCCCATGGCCACGGGCGTGAGCTTTGATTTCAAGAAGTTTGTGTGGGAGATCGGCAGCGAATCCTCCCAGTGGTGGGGCCCCATGGCTGTGGCCGTGATTTTCGGCCTCGGGGTGGCGACGCTTCTCACCCTTGTCCTCGTGCCCGTGCTCTGTTCCCTGGATTACAGCCTGAGAGAGCGTTTTACGGCCAAATTGAAACCCACCGCCCAAGATCCCCAAAAGGTTTAGGTTTTGTCTGTCAACCCAATGACTCTCGCCCTGCTTTTTGAGCGGGACTCGAAATGACATTGCGGCGCAGCCCGCGGGCGGGAGGGGCAAGTCCTCCGGAGGCGGGCAAGGGGAGGGGGCAATTGAAAAAAAATCGGTGAAGGTGTAAGACTATTTTCACCACACTTCTTGGAGGACTCTGTCCATGAAAAATGGGGACAAGGGGCTCACATTTCTCGGCAAAGACACCCGCTTTGAAGGAAAGCTGCGATTCCAGGGCACCATGCGGATCGACGGCCATTTCAAAGGGGAGGTCTTCGCTCAAGGGAATCTCATTGTGGGAGAAGATGCGCTGATCGAAGGCGAACTGAATGTCTCCTACGCCTCGGTGAGCGGCGAAGTGCACGGCAACATCACCGCTGACCAGCGGGTGGACCTGCGCGCTCCGAGCAAGGTCTTCGGCAATATCCAGTCTCCGGCCGTGGTCATGGAAGAAGGGGTCATCTTCGAGGGGACCACCAAGATGTACCAGGCCAAGCGGGGCGAAGGAAGGACGGAGTTCATCGATGCCAAGGACTACCACGGAGGTCCTCCGCCCAACCTCACGGCGATCTACGGGATGGTGAAGAATCAGAACACGGGAAATCCGATCAAAAACGCACGGGTGACCTGCAAAGGGGACGGCAAGAGCCGGACAGAGACCAATGCCTCAGGCTACTATGAACTGATCCATCTCAAAGAGGCGAAGTGGAAACTGAAGGTGGAGGCGGAGGGGTACAAGAAGGAAAAGGCGGAAGTCGTCATTTCGGGAGCGGGCACGTACCAGCAGGATTTCAACCTCACGCCGAAGAGGTGAACGGGCGAATTGAAAGAGGCACAAAGAAGAAAAGGGACAAAGGGACAAAGGTGCAAAGGCACATCCCGCCACACGGAGGGCGGGTAAAAGGCACAAAGCGGAAAAACCTTCTTCCTCTGCTCTGTCCCTTTGTCCCTCTGTGCCTTTGTGCCTGCCTCGAGGGTGCACAAGCCCTCGTCGAACAACGATGCTTCCCCATGGCCTCAGAGCCCTGTGACGAACACTGAAAAGGAGGATGAAAGTGAGCGACGAGACGATCAGAAAGAGGACACAGGAGACGGCTAAGAAGCTCTTCGGAGGCGGCATCAAAATGGATCCGCCCTACCTGACATGGAAAGAATTCGACAAGGACCTTGCCAATGATTTTTCCATGCACATCACCGGGAATCTCTACTCGAGAACCGTGCTCACTCTTCCCGAAAGGCAGATGGTCGCCTGTGCCATGCTGGCGGCCCTGAGGGCGAGGGACGAGTTGAAGCTTCACGTGAACGCAGCCCTCAATGTGGGCTGTGATCCGAAGAAGCTCACAGAGATTTTTTTCCAGCTGGCCACCTATGCGGGCATGCCCTCCGTGAACGAAGCCTTGGGCGTGTACCGCGAGGTTCTCAAAGAGAGGGGCGAGTGGCCGATCAAGTGAGGGTAAACGGTGATAACATCACAAAGAGCCCCCCAGTCCGTCACTCCCGCGAATGCGGGAGTCCAGAAAGGGTGGGATAGACTGGATTCCCGCCTGCGCGGGAATGACAGAAAAAGACACTTTCACGCTTCTTGCAGGCGCATCCAAATCAGACGGCCATGAAATTCGATTGGTGGCTCACAGGAATCTGCTGCGGAAGGGCCTTGAGCCAGACCGTCACCATGGTCTACGCCGCGGCGCTCCCGGTTCTCCAGCGGGAGTGGGAGATGTCCGCAGCCAAGGCCGGAGCCATCTCCAGCGGATACCAGATCGGCTACGCCATCTCCCTCCTGGTCATCTCGAGCCTCGCGGACAGAATCGGGGCAAGGTTTCTCTTCATATTCAGCATGCTCACAGGGGCGGCCTGCACCACGGCCTTCGCGCTTTTTGCACGGGGGTACCTGTCTGCGCTCATCCTTTACACCCTGGCGGCCTTGGCCATAGGAGGAAGCTACACCACCGGACTGATGCTGCTCTCGGAGCATTACCCTCCGCACCGGCGCGGCCTGGCAACCGGCTTTTACATCGCGAGTTCTTCCCTCGCCTACGTGCTTTCCCTGACCCTGAGCGGTCTCACAATCCCTGCCGGAGGGTACCGATTGTCCTTTTTCGCAACCGCCCTGGCGACCATCCTGGGCGGGGCCGTGTCCTGGATCACTCTGGCGAAAACCCGAGAAATCGTCGTGGACCGCCAGAAGCAGCAGAGTTTCAGGAAAGCGGTGCTTTCCAACAAACCGGCCGTTCTTTACATGGGGGCCTACACCATGCACTGCTGGGAGCTGCTCGGCATGTGGGCCTGGGCACCCGCCTTCATGACCGCTTGCCTGATGGTCACAGGGGCTGAAGCGGTGAAGGCGGCGGGAATGGGCGCCTATATCACGGCGGGATTCCACCTCAGCGGGCTTGTGGCCTCTTTTTCCATGGGCTCCCTTTCGGACCGGCTCGGTCGCAGCAGGGTTATCGTCGTATTGGCGAGCATCAGCACCCTTTGCTCCTTTGTTTTCGGGTGGACCATCGGTCTGCCGTTCTTCGTGATTGTCACACTGGGGATCCTCTACAATTTCGCCTCTCTCGGAGACTCTCCTGTCCTTTCCGCCGGTCTGACAGAGGTGGTCACCCCGTCTTATCTGGGTGCGGCCTTTGGGTTGAGATCCTTGCTTGGGTTCGGAGCGGGGGCCGTCTCTCCTGTAATCTTCGGCGCGATCCTGGACTGGACAAACCCGCAGGGGGCAGGTCAGAGCTATTATTCGAATTGGGGATGGGCCTTTGTGAGTCTCGGCGTCCCGGGCTTTGCAGCGGTCTGGGCGGCCCGAAAACTGGGAAGGAATCCTTGATCATTGATTTTCTTGAAAGGAGGGCACCAAGCGTCGCCCCGGCGAAAGCCGGGGTCCAGAATTGAAGGCCCTTCCTGGATTCCGGCTTCCGCCGGAATGACAAAGAAAGCCCATTACTGGCCGGAAGTTGGTGAGGGGTCGGGCTTGCTGACCACGTGAACCTCCAGGGGGCCGGTCGTGTCGAGGTGGATGTCCCGCTGAGGGAACGCGATGTTGATCCCTGCCTTGCGGAATTCGCGTTCGATGGCCAGGTGCAAATTGTGAGTCACGGGCAGACGATTTTCCAGCCCCCTCACGAAAACGCGGAGCTCAAAATTCAGACTGTTGTCCCCGAAGCCCATGAAAAACGCAGAGGGCTCGGGCTGGGTCAGGACCATGAGGTTTTCCCTGGCGATTTTGAGCAGAAGCTTTTCCGTCGCCTGGGTGTCGGAACCGTAGGCCACGCCCACGGGGACGACCACCCGCGTAATGGGGTCTGACAGAGACCAGTTGATGAGCTTTCCGGTGATGAATTCCTTGTTCGGCACGATCAGCTCGCGGCGATCCCAGTCCGTGATGGTCGTGGCCCGAATCTGAATTCTTGAGACCGCGCCTGTCTGATCACCGATCGTGACCACATCCCCGACCCGGAAAGGCCGCTCGAAGAGGATGATCAGGCCGCAGATGAAATTGGCGACAATCTCCTGAAGACCGAATCCCAACCCCACGCTGAGAGCCGCCACCAGCCACTGGACGCTCGACCATCTCAAGCCCAGAGCCCCGAAGGCGACCAGGATGCCTATGGCGGTGACGGAGTACCGGAGGAGCGCGTGGAGGGCGTAGCGGGCGCCCGCGTCCAGGGTCAGGCGATTCAGCAGCAGAAGCTCCAGGACGCCGGGCAAGTTTCTGGCGGCAACGACCGTGAGCCCGACGGCCACCAAGGACGTAACCAGATGGGCCAGGGTGATGGGGACGGACTGCTTCACCCCGTCGATATCCGCCGTGTAGCTCCACAGGGAGGTGCTCCCTGCCAATTTGAGAGCCGGCAACACCGGGGCCCAGATCGCCCATAGAAAGAAGAAACCGACCACGACGGTCACGATGTTGACCAGGGTCCGGCTGCGTTCACCGAGGTCGCCGATCTTCTTTTCGTTTGAGGGAGAGAATGCCGCCTTCGGGTTCGCTTCAGATCTTTCCGCTTGCTGGGGGTCGGTCGGATCTCCCGGTCGCTCGGCCGAATCCCCGTCACCGGGCACGGCAAAACGGCGGTGCGCGCTTGAGATCCATTTCAGAGCCAGCCCTTGGGCAAGGCTCAGGCCCAGAAGAAGCAGAAG
>JALOPA010000262.1 GCA_025454125.1 Thermodesulfobacteriota bacterium | reverse complement strand
GAAAAGTTTATAAAAAAGTTTGCAGCGTCTGCCTTTAGCTTCTTCCTGTTGACCGAGAACCGATTACTGTGGACTATTTTCAACTGGCAGTTGAAAGTTGAGAGTTATCTCCCTGCATCATGTGTCTCGCATCGTGTATCTTCTCCATTACTCAAACCTAACAACCGGCTTTCCAGGTGTAGTGATTCTCTCTTGTCTCAAGTTTATTTGACCCTCTATTATTACCCTGCTCGATTTTTCCTGCCTCTTCGAGTTCTGCCGCAAAGGACACATACTCCTGGGAGTGATCTTCACTGTGATGGATCCAGTGATCGATTCGAATTCTTGCCTTGTCGATGAAATTCATAAGCTCCTCCTCCGCTGCACGAGCGGCTGTGTTATAGCACATCGGAGGAAAGAGCTCAAGCCCCACCCCGCGTCTGCGTGCCCGTCGCCGCTCAGCCTCCCCACAAATATGTTGACTCACAGGTTTCACTGGGCTAACATCGGTCATCCTTTCCTAGAAACACCTTTATCTTTTCTTACAACAAAAGAATCGAATCAGCGTCTAGACCTCTGCGCGGCCGCGCAGGAGGCGTTCGCCGGGGAACAGAGGTCCGGGCTCACGAAGATCGGTGCGGGTCTCCGGCTGTGTGCGAACAACCACTTTGCTCCGTGGGAGGATGACGATGGCGGATGGCGACATTCTCGAAGGGAAAAGGGTCTTGATCGTTGATGATGAACCGGATGTCTTGGACACGCTCTCGGAGATGCTGAGCATGTGTCTGGTCGACAAGGCTCCGAGCTTCGACTCCGGGGTCAAGTTCTTGAACAAGAACACCTACGACATCGCCATTCTGGATATCATGGGGGTCCGAGGTTACGACCTTTTGAAACTGGCCACCCAAAAAGACGTCTCCGCCGTCATGCTCACCGCCCATGCCGTCAGCCCCGACAACCTCATCCGCTCCATCCGGGAAGGGGCTCACTCCTATGTCCCCAAAGACAAGCTTCCCGAGATCGCGGATTTCCTCAGGGATATTCTGGAGGCGAAGCAAAAAGGGGTTCACAAGCACGGGCGCTGGTTCTGGATGCTGAAGCCCTTTTTTGACAAGGTCTTCGGCTCGGGTTGGAGGGAAAAGGACAGGGACTTCTGGAACGATTTCGATTCCAAACACACGGTGAGCAAGAAGGATCTCGAAGACGTCCTGTAGACCGGCGGTCGCGGACGTTTCCGGCGCGCCCGCTTCTTCAGTACGGGATTCTGACGGAAAAGGTTGCCCCTTTCCCGGTGTCGCTTTCAAGGGAAAGCTCTCCCCCCATGTCCTCGAGCAACACCTGCACCCCGGCCAAGCCCAGGCCGTGGCCCCTCACGCAGTGATCCGATTTCATGTCCATCTGGAAATAGCATTCGAAGATCTTCTTGTGATAGCCGGAGGGAATGCCTTCACCGTCGTCTCCCACGGAAAGGCACAGGTGGCGATCGCCCCGCTCCACCTTCATGGTGACGCGGCTTTTCTTGTACTTCAGAGCGTTGGTCAGCAGGTTCCTGAGAATCTGCCTCACCTTGCTTTCGTCGAGGTACAGATCGCGGCTCCAAAAAGCCTCATCAATTTCGAGAATAAACCCCTGCGGCGCAAGACACGCCTTGAGCTCCGCCAGCGTCTTGCACCCCTTGATGGCGTCTGCGGTGGTGTGGTCGGTGAGATCGAGCACTTCGGTCAGAGTCCCTTCCACCAGCTGGCAGGGTGTAAACGTCGACTTGTTGACGATCCCCTGGCTGGAGCGCCCGATTTCCAGGGCGTCGTTCACGAGGGTTCGCGTCACGATGGTGTTTCTCAACGCCCTTTCGAGAATCTTGATTTGCTTGTCGTTGAGTTTCCCATACTTGTCCTGTTTTTGCAGCAACGAAAGGATCCCCGCCTCGATCACCGCCAGAGGGACCTTCAAGTCATGGACGAGAAATTCAAACTTGATTCGATTTTTCTCCATAGCGCTTCCTAAGGACCTCAATCAGCACGCTCAGTGCTGCGGAATACACCCACCTTCAGAGGAAGACAACACCCACGTAGCCGACAAAGCTGTTGTCCGGCCGCACGTCGTAGCTTGTGGCATAGAAGAGCTTTTGGGCCTGACGGGCACCGAGTTTTCTGGCCGCTGCGATGGCCGTGCCCACCGCTCCTGAGCAGCACGCATTGTGATGAGTCAAAGACTCCCGGATGACGCCATCCGCATCCATCCGGAGAATCAAATCCACCAGCCTTTTGTCATTCTCGTTCTTCACCCAGTCCACTGCGGCTTTCCCTACCCCCTTGGGGGCATACCCGTAGTTGTAGCCGTAATGGGTAAGGTCCGTCGACCCCAGAACCAGGATCTTGCGGCCCAGCGCAAGAGCGATCTCCGCTGCGCGCTCTCCGATCCGAAGAGACTCCGGCGCCGGCGGGACTCCCAGGGGCAGGATCTTCACCTCGGGGAAGTAGTGTTTGATGAAGGGCAACTGCAGCTCAATCGTGTTGTCCTGGTCGTAACGGGTCGCGGTCTCAACCACGAAGGGGAATTCCGCCTGGAGCTTCTTCCCGAGTTCCTGATCGATCTCCAGGTCACCCAGGGGCGTGGCCCAGGACCCCTCGGTCGTGATGTAGTTCTTGCCGGAGGGGTGAAGGTGTCTGCCGAACAGCACGATCGTCTCAGGGGCAGACTGCTCCCTCAGGCACCGGATCACGTTGCAGGCGATTTTTCCGGAAAAGACCCACCCGGCATGGGGCACGATCCCGCCGCAGGCCACTCCCGCAGGGCAAGGAATGCCGGATCGGGAGAACTCCTCGATCGCCCGTCGGCAATCCGAATCCCTGCTCGGGTACCAGCTCCCTGCAAAATCAGCGCTTCTCCTGGCCATAACCGTCTCCCGACTTGAATCGGACACTCGGAAAAAACCCCTGCAATATACCCGACTCCCACCCCGTGGGGCAAGTCGAAATTTCTCACAACCCGAGACCGGCCGTCAACGCTTTTACCTCTTGTCCTCTCAGAGGATTCCTGTTAGCCTGATATCATTAGAAGCCAAGAAAGGAAAGTTATGTTCGGCAGTATCCAGGAAGCGATCGTCAATATTCCCGTGGTCCTCTTCGCCATCACGGTCCATGAGTACGCTCACGCGAGGACCGCCCTTGCTTTAGGGGACCCGACGGCAAAAATGGCCGGAAGGATAACGTTCAATCCCATCAGTCACATCGACCCCATTGGAGCGATCTGCCTCTATCTTTTTCACTTCGGCTGGGCCAAACCGGTCCCCGTCAACCCCCGCTATTTCCGGAACCCGCGAATGGGAAATCTTTGGGTCTCTTTGGCCGGCCCTCTTGCGAACTTCGGAGCCGCTCTTCTCGCGGGAATACTCATTCGCTATTTTCTGTTTCCTTCGGAACTGTACCTCCGGATCTTGCTCTCCATGGTTATTCTAAACATAGCCCTTGGGCTGTTCAACCTGCTTCCTCTTCCTCCCTTGGATGGCTCGCACGTCCTTGAAAGCTTTCTCTCCTATGAGGCTCTCCAAAAATACAGGGAAATGGCGAGGTATGCGCCCATACTGCTGCTGGGCGTCTTTTTGGCAGACCGATTTCTCAAGACAGGCATCATTTCCAGCATTCTCCATTATCCGCTCATTCAGCTTGCCCACCTCTTTGCGGGAGACAACTTCTTCAGGCTTTTGCGGGCCCTTTGAAGAAGTGAAGAGCGTAGAGCACAGAGCCAAGAGCAATAAGCCGAGAGCGTAGAGCTTGGAGCAAAGAGCAAAAAAGGAAGACTTTTTCCTTGCTCTAGGCTCTTAGCTCTCTGCTCTAAGCTCTTTGCTCTATGCTGTCTCAGTCAACGAGCAGGAGGCAATACAAATTCTGCGTTTCGTCTTTGTGGCGAAGAGGCTGGATGGGGAAGCCGTTGTTCCAGGCGGTCTGATAGACATCGATCCCGCAGGACTCCATGGAGGGCCTGGCACGAGATCCGAAATTGCACGGTTTGTTCTTCGATTTCGCGCACTCCGCGCACAGACCGCACGGGCCTGAGAGGAGCACAAAGGCTTTGTAGTACCCGTCCTTGAACAGCTCTCCTTCAAGTTTCACAAGGGAATCGATGAAAGACCTCCGCGTCTTGGCCCGGTTCACGCCCTCCTTTCTTGCAGCCGGGTAATGGAACAGAATGGCTCTCCGGTAACAATCGAGGATTCCCCTGGTCTGCTCCGGGGTCGGAGTTTCCGGCGGACAGCAGTATTCCCTCCCGTACATGTCGCAGCCGTACTTGCACTTCAGCCGCACCCACGGCGCTGTGACCACGCTCGCCGGATCAATCACCTTGGCCTCTGCCGGAGTGCCTTTGATCCCCTTCCTCCAATATTTCCCCAAGTTATTTTTCTTCATTCTTGCCTCTCTTATCGGGGTCAGGTCTCAACATTCAACAAACCGAGCCGGCCTCCGATCGTGCGCGTCAATCTCCTCAATTCACTTTCTGCTGCTATCGCTTGTCTAAGCCTTCGACTTGACTGGCTGATCGCAGCCCCTTCCATCCCTAAATGCTTTCCGATTTCGCTCAGACTCAGACCGCTATACCGATGACTGAAATAAATACGCAACTTCTTAGAGAGACGGGGATCGTTTTCTATCGTTTCTTCCACGGTTCTATCGATTTCCTCCAGACTCGGCCCACTCAAGATCTGCCGCACCGCGGGAACG
>JALOPA010000261.1 GCA_025454125.1 Thermodesulfobacteriota bacterium | reverse complement strand
TACCGCCTCAAGCGGGGAGGAAGGGATCGAGTATCTGAAAACACACTCTGCGGACCTTCTCCTGCTGGACATGATCATGGACCCCGGCCTGGACGGCCTCGACACCTACAGGAAGATCCTGGAGACCCGCCCGGGGCAAAGAGCCATCATTGCGAGCGGGTACGCGGAGACGGAACGGGTCAAGCAGGCCAGGGACCTTGGAGCAGGGGATTACATCAAGAAACCCTACGCCCTGTCCAGGCTGGGATCTTCTGTCCGAAAGGAACTGGATAAGCGGGGGCGCTTTCCATGACGCACCCTCACCAAAGGTGGTCTCTCAAGGGATCAAAGGGTCGCCGGACCGGGGGAGGCGGGAACTCCTTCTCACCGTATTCCCGTTCCAGCTCTCGAAGGCGATCGAGCACGTCTATCGGGTTCTCTCCCCGCCCGATGCCGAAGGGAGCGAATTCGATCCCCACGACGTAGGCCATTCTTTCCCATGAGAAGGCGAACCACCTGACCGATGCCCGCAAGTACAGAGGTTCCTCGCCTGGAACGATCAAACGGACCGCAATCTTTTTCCCCCGGGCCATCTTGCTGCGGCACTCAAAGGCCAGCCCCCCTTTGCTGACATTGACGGTCAAACCGGGCTGAGAAAAGCCGTTGAAGGACACAGGGAACCAGAGGCTCTTGTATTGCACGGTCGCCCCGGGGATTTCAAAACGTTGGCACTCTCTGCGCTCGATGTTTCCACTCATGAACCTGAGAACATCCTTTCCTCTTCCGTTTGTGAGTCGGTATCGTGTTCTGGAAACCCTCGAAGCCATCCTCTCTGAAGGGAATCCCTTTTTCAGGGTTGACCGGACCGGCCTTCCGTGAAGGGGGACGACGATGGCCTCCCGTCATGGGGGGCCGGCGCTCCCGGCTCCGGACTCGAAACCTGGGGGCCCACTCGATGTTCCTCTCCGCTGTCGGCTCCTGCTCCTTTCACGAGGGTCAGGAGATCGCGAACGACTTGTTTCATTTCCGCTGCCTGGGCGCGCATTTCTTCTGAGGCACTTGCCGATTCCTCGGCATGGGCGGCATTCTGTTGGACCACCTGCTCCATTTCCCCGACGGCCTTGTTCACCTGCTCGATGCCCTGGGCCTGTTCATGGGAGGCGGCCGCGATTTCAGCCACCAGCTTGCCCACGGCCTCCGACGTTTTCGCCACTTCTGCGAAGTCGCGGTTGGTCTTGGTCACGAGATCCGATCCGTCCTTGATCCGCTTGACCGTTTCTTCGATGAGGCTCGAAGTGCTCCGGGCCGCCTCTGCAGCCCGCATGGCCAGATTTCTCACTTCGTCGGCGACCACGGCAAACCCAGCGCCGGCTTCTCCGGCTCTTGCTGCTTCCACGGCCGCATTGAGGGCCAGGAGGTTGGTTTGGAAGGCGATCTCGTCGATGGTCCTGACGATTTTCGAGGTCTCCTCGCTCGATCTGGAGACTTCCTCCATGGAGCGGCTGAGGCTGCGCATGGAATCGTTGGCCTTGCCCACAATCTGCCTGGCCTCCGACATCAGGGTGTTGGCCTGGCGGGCATGGTCTGCATTCTGCCCGGTCATGGAAGACATCTCTCCCATAGAGGAGGACGTTTCTTCGAGGGACGCCGCCTGTTCCGACGCCTGCTCTGCGAGCCGCTGGCTGACCGAAGAGAGCTGAGAGGCTGCGGATGAAACCTGCTCCGCCCCTTCTCCCAGTTGCGCCGAGATCCGGTCTATGGGGCGGTGGATGCTTCTTCGAACGACCCAGGTGATCAGCACGGCCAGAAGGGTGGCGATGAGGATGAGGGCTACGGCCAGGATGGTGCGCATGCTGGCCACGGGCGACAAAATCTCGCTGCGAGGTTGCGCCACTCCAAGGCTCCAGCCCCCTTGGGCGATAGGAGCATAGGCGATCAGGAACTCTCCTTCGGGTGTCGTCACCTGGGCGGTGCCTGTCTGCGCACTCATCATCCGAGGGGCCAAGGGTTCCAGCCCTTTGGCGGTTTCGAGTTGCACTTTGAGAACCTTTTCCCTGTTCGGATGGGTGAGCACGCGACCCGTCCGGTCGACAAGAAAAACATGTCCCGATTTTCCAATCCGGATCGAGCTGGTTTTCTCGTCGAGAGCCTTGATGCGCCACCCTACGACGCCGGCGCCCAAATTCTGGCCCTCGTAGACCAGAGGGCCGGCCACGACGACCAGAGGTTCCCCCGTTCTATCGGCCACGAGGATGTCGCCGACAACGGGCTCACCCCTCAACGCTTTCTGCACAAAAGTCTGGGCAGCAAAATTCCTGCCTTTCAGGGCGCCTTGCAGCGTGTCTCCCACGATGACCCCTTGAGGGTCGGTCATCATGAAGAACTCATAGGTGTTCTTGTCGTGGTAGAGGGTGGTTTTGGCGTTCAGCTTGAAGTTGGCCAGATCGTAGAGGCCGCTCTGGTGAATCGTTTTAAGGGTATCTACAATCGTCGCGTCCCTGGAGACGGCACTCAACAGCACGTGCTGTTGCTCGTTGAGAATCTGATTCACCTGGCCCACGATCACCTCGCGCACGCCCTCCAGCTGCTCTCTTGCCAGGGCTTCCATGGACCGGGAAGCCCAGTAAACGCTGAAAGCTCCCACGGCAAACATGGGAAGAATCACGAGCGCAAGACCACCGAGTAACAGTTTTTTTCCCAGACTGATCCGCATGCGACGCCTCCACTCCTTTCGGTTGGGCCCTAAGATCTAGAAGTCCTTGAACCCTTCCTCCTCGAAGGGAATGACCTCTTCGGGGTTGACCTTCCTGGCTTGAGGAGGGGCCGGTTTACGGTGCGTTGGAGCGGCCTCGAGAGGGCGCGGGCTTAGCGGTTTGGCCGTCATCTTTTTGCCGATTCGGGCCGGTTCCCTGCCGGCATCCGTCCGGACTCCTCCCACAAGCCGAGCGAGATCCTGGACCACCTTTTTGATGTCCATGGCCTGGGCATTCATCTCCTCGGAGGCGCTGGCTGATTCTTCCGCATTCGCTGCATTGAGCTGAACCACCTTGTCCATCTCCCCGACCGCCTTGTTCACCTGCTCTATTCCCTGGGCCTGCTCATTGGAGGCGGCGGCAATCTCAGCCACCAGCTTTCCCACGGCGTCGGCGCTTTTTCCCACCTCCCCAAAAGCGCCGTTCGTCTTCGTCACAAGCTCCGACCCCTCCTTAATTCGTCTGACGGTCCCTTCAATGAGTCCGGAGGTGCTTCTCGCTGCTTCGGCAGCCCGCATGGCCAGGTTTCGCACCTCGTCGGCCACTACGGCAAAACCCGCTCCTGCTTCCCCCGCCCTGGCCGCTTCTACGGCTGCGTTGAGGGCCAGGAGATTGGTCTGAAAGGCGATCTCGTCGATGGTCTTGATGATCTTGGAGGTCTCCTCGCTCGCTTTGCTGATCTGGTCCATAGACCCCATCAACTGGTTCATGGAAACATTAGCCTTGACGATGACCTCGTTGGCCGTCTTCATGAGCGCATCCGCCTGATGGGCGTTTTCTGCATTCAGCTTGGTCATGGACGACATTTCCTCGAGGGAAGACGACGTCTCCTCAATGGACGCGGCCTGCTCCGAGGCCCCTTCGGCCAGGGATTGGCTGGAGGAAGAAAGCTGACCGGAGGCGGAGGCGACCTGATCCGCTCCGTCCTTCAGCCCCTCGATCGCTCTGTGGATTGGCTTGGCAATCCGGTTCGCCGTGAGATACCATGTCAGGGCGGCAACCCCCAGGGACACGCACAAAAGGGTCATCAACAGGAAATTGCCACGCCTCGCCTGTTCCCCGATGCGGTTGGAGGCCTCCATGAACTCATCGGTGTAAGATCCCACCCCGATGATCCAGTCCCAAGGTTTGAAGTACATGATTCGAGCCACTTTTTCTCTGGCTTTGGGATCTCCCGGGTTCTTCCACGGGTATTTGTGTTCAGTGATTGGGTTGAACCGAAGATGCCACACTGTCTACCCATTGCCTACAAAATCACGGGGTTACCAGCCTCAATCTGCTCCATCATCTCGCTTCGTAACTCACGTAGATAAGTGTCGACTTCGGCCTCGTTATGCAGCGTCGTCGACTTGGGCCGCACGCGCACGGCCTTGGGCTCCAACAACCTCGCCGCCTGTTCGCGCGCCCGGCGCATGCGGGTGGGCACGGCAACGGCCTCTGTCTCCCACGCGCTCAGTGGCTTCTCATCCAGCGCCCGCAGCAGCCTGGCGTCGGTGCCGATGTCCAGCTCAGCCACGGGGCCGACGTGGTTGGCGTGAAAGAGCTGGCGCCATTGCTCGTCGTCCAGCTTGTTCCACTCGTCCGTAGCCTGCATCAGGGTGATCTCTCGCTCGCGCACCTCGATCACCCGCTCGCGCGCCACCCGCAGCGCCTGGCGCAGGTCACTGCACAGCGCATCCACCAGCGGCTTGACCGGGTCCGGCTCGGCCAGCAGCATGCGCTGGCCCAGGATGGCGTCCACCTGCATCGTGATCTCCTGCACGACGTGACGGCCCGTGGCGTGGGCCAACAGGCGCTGCACCGTGTCCCAGGCCGGCCGGCGCTCCTCGCGCAGCGTCTTGGCCTTGCTCCACGCTGCGAAGCTGTCCAGTAGGCTGGCGCGGGCCTCATAGACGGCCACGAACTGCTCGTTGCCGCTCGGAGCTTGCAGCGCCTGGACGGCTGCGGTCGAGGGACGCTCAGGAAGGGGCGGCGGGCCGCCGGCG
>JALOPA010000260.1 GCA_025454125.1 Thermodesulfobacteriota bacterium | reverse complement strand
CTCAAGAGGGGGAAGCGCCTGACTCTCCTTGAACCGCAGGGAGCAAGACGGTGAAAGTGGTTCCCTGGTCCTGAACGCTTTCCACGTGAATGGAGCCGCTATAGGTTTCCACAATGCCTTTGACGAGGGAGAGCCCGAGTCCGGTGCCCGTCACCTGGCGAGTCTTGGGATGCTTCACCCGGTAGAACTTGTCGAAGATCTTCGGAACCTCTTCGGGAGCGATCCCGACCCCTGTGTCGGAAACCCTGATCTCCACGAACTGGCCCACCCCCCTGGCCGTCACCGTGACCTTTCCACCCTCGGGAGAGTAGTTGATCGCATTGGTCAAAAGGTTGCTCAAGACTTCTTCGATATTCTTGGGGTCCGCCACCACAGGCTTCATGTTTTCGCACGAGTGGGTGATCACAATGCCCTGCTCCCTGGCGCGCGGCTGCATGAGAAGCACTATGTCCTCGATCAACTCCGAGAGGTTAATGGCGGTTCGTTTTTGGGCCAGTCGTCCGGCTTCGAGTCTGGCCACATCCAGGAGATCGTTGATGAGCGCCAGAAGGGCATCGATCTTCTTCATTCCCCTCTTCACAAAATCTCCCTGCTTTTCCGAGAGAGGACCGGCCAATCCTTCCGCGAGCACGCTCTGGATCTGCCGAATGGAGACCAGCGGGCTCCGGAGCTCGTGAGCCACCATGTTGACGAAGTCCGACTTCATGCGGTCCAGTTGTTTGAAAAGGGTGATGTCTTCGAGCACGGTGACCGCGCCGGCCACGGTCCAGAACACATGGCGCTCCGGTTCCAGAGTCGGCGCGGAAATGGCCCTGAGAACCCGTTCCCCCACGCGGATCTCCTGGGCGACAAATTCCTTTTCAAGGGGTTCGCCGCTCTGAATTTTCTTGAGCGTTTCGATCAGGGAGTCGTCTTTGAGGATCGCATGGACCGGAACGGGATGGGATGGCGGCGCGGCCACGTCGAGCAGGCGGAGAAGGGCAGGGTTGTGAAGAACAACTTCCAGGTTCTTGTTAGTCACCATGATTCCGTTGGCCATGCAGCTGATGATGGTCTCGAGCCTTTTTTTCTCGGTGCTCAGCGCCAGGAGATTCTGGACGGTTTCCTCCTGATACGTTTTCGCCTTGAGCTCCAGGGTTCGCTTTTCCAGGGCTCGTTCAATGCTCACCATGAGCTGGGGGATGTCAAAGGGTTTGGTGATGAAATCATAGGCCCCTTTTCTCATGCAATCCACAGCCACGTCCAGGCTGCCGTGGCCGGTGATCACGACCACAGGGATGTCCGGGTACAGGGGCGTCTTGGCCTGAAGGAACTCTTCGCCTCCCATGACCGGCATTTTGAGATCCAGGAGAATGAGGTCCACGGGACTCTTGCTGAGAAGATCCAGCGCCCGTTGACCGTCCTCGGCGGTCACCACGTCATAGCCTTTTCTTGAGAGAAGCCGCTGAGAGGAATCCCTGAACTGTTTTTCGTCATCAACCAGAAGAATCGTCGATCGCATGATCACGCACTCGCATCACCCGCATTTGGTCCAGGCTTGTGGAGAACACCGGCAGGCAGCTGAAAAACGCAATCCTTCCGTCACTCCCGCCTCCGCGGGAAGGACATCAAAGACCCCCACCAAAACACGCTTTTCAGGAGCCGGTCAGGGCATCACGGGCAGAAGCACCCTGAAAGTCGTTCCCTTGTCCGGCACACTCTCCACATCAATGGTGCCGTGGTGCGCCTCGACGGCGCCCTTGACAATGGCCAGGCCCAGTCCCGTGCCCGTGACCTTTCTCGTTTTCGGATGCTTCACCCGGTAAAACTTGTCGAATATTTTCGGGAGCTCTTCCGGAGGAATGCCCACTCCCGTGTCTTCCACTCTGATCTCGAGATAGTCCCCGAGCCCCCGTCCGAAGACCCGCACCTTTCCGCCTTCGGGCGAGTAGTTGATGGCGTTGCTCACCAGGTTTCCGAAGATTTCCTCCATGCTCTTCGGATCCGCTTGGATGGGCTGCAGCTCCTCCAGAACGCAGGTGAGTTCAATGCTCTGGCTTTTGGCCCGCGGCTCCATGAGCGCGACCAGGTCCCGCAGGATCCGGCTCAGGTCGGTGGGGACCCGATGCTGCACGAACTTGCCCGCCTCGATCTTGGCCACGTCCAGAAGATCCTTAATGAGATCGAGAAGGGTGTCAATCTTTTTTGTTCCCCGGCTCACAAAATCCCGGTGCTTTTCCTCCATCGGGCCGGCGAGCCCCTCGATGAGGACGCTGTTCAACTGCCTCATGGACACCAGAGGGCTCCGGAGTTCATGGGCCACCATGTTCACGAAGTCCGATTTCATCTGATCCAACTGCTTGAAGTCGGTGATATCTTCGAGAACCGTGACCGTCCCCTCGACCCTGCCTTCCGGTCCCACGAGTGGGGCGGAGATGACGCGAAGCACGTTTTTCCCGGCAGTCATCTCCTGAACCGTGGCGTGTTTCTCTGCGCCGTCTCCGCTCACGAGGCTCTCGAGGGTGTGGAGAAGAGGCGCCTCTTTCAGAATCTCGGCGATGGGGAAAGGGGTCTCCATCTTTCTGGAGATTTCGAGCAGGCGCATGAGCGCGGGGTTGTGGAGCACGACTTCCAACTTGCGATTGGTCACCATGACGCCGTTTCCCATGCAGTGGATGATGGTGGTGACCCTGGACTTCTCGATCGCGAGGTCGTAGAGGTTCCTGCCCCGTTCCTCTTCAAAAAGACGGGCCTTTTCCTCCAGCCGCCTTTTGTCCGCCGCCCGTTGCACCACGATGAGAAAGGGGTCGAGCTGAAAGGGCTTGGTGATGAAGTCGTAGGCGCCTTTTTTCATGCACTGTACGGCCGTGTCCACGGTGCCATGGCCCGTGATGATGATGACCGGCATCTGGGGATAGCGGGTGTGCACGATTTCGAGGACCTCTTCGCCTCCGAGGACCGGCATCTTCAGATCGAGGAGAAGGATATCCACCGGCTCCTTTTCGAGCGCCTCCAGCGCCATTTGGCCGTTTTCCGCCAGCAGCACGGCGTAGCCCTTGCCCGTGAGCACCCGGTGGCACCCTTCACGGATCGGCCTCTCGTCGTCGGTCACCAAAACCCTAATCTTCTCGTCCATAATTCATCCTATTCAATAAAGACCGGCTCCTCTCCGATGAACGCCCCTCCTTCGGAGGACAGACCCGGGTGGGAGAGGGGCAGTTCCACCGTGAACACGGTTCCTCCTTCGGGCGGGCACTCGAAAGCGATGCGGCCCCCATGGATCTTGAGGATGTTCTGTGAAACGCTCAAGCCCAGCCCCGTTCCTTTGCCCGCGGGCTTGGTGGTGAAAAAAATGTCGAAGATCTTGTCCCGGCATTCCTGAGGAATGCCCGGGCCGGTATCCGCGACGCGGATCACGAAAAGAGACCGGTCCCGGTCAAAGCACGCGCGGATGTGGAGACGGCCTTTGCCCTCCATGGCGTCGGCGGCATTGATGAAAAGATTGGTGAACACCTGCTGGAGCTGGCTCATGTCTCCGGTGAGGTTCGGCATGTCCGCATCCATGTTCGTGGTGACCGCGATATTTTGAAAACTCGCTTTGTTGATCAGGAGGGCCAGGCACTTGCTGAGCAGGTCGTCCAGGCTGAAGGAGGAGATTCGGCCTGCGGATTTTCTGCTGAATTCCAGAAGCTCTGAGGCGATCCGTTTGCAGCGCAGGGTCTGGTCGACGATCTCCTGCAGGTCCTTGAGTATTTCCGGCCGGTCCTTGAGGCTCTCTTTGAGCAGTTCGGTGTAGATCAGGATGCCGGAGAGGGGGTTGTTGATCTCGTGGGCCACGCCGGCGGCCATGCGGCCGATGGAGGCGATCTTCTGAGACTGGATGAGCTGGATGTTCGCATCCTCCAGCTCCTTGCGGATCTTCAGGAATTCGCGCATGTCCGTGAACACGCCCACGCTCCCCACTTCCTTTCCGTCAATGGCGATGAGCGAGGCCGAGAGGGTGACCGGGATCTCTTCCCCTGCCTTGGTCTTGATCGTCATGCTCGTGGGGTTGAGTTTTCCATAGGGCCCGAAGCGGTCGCTGCGCATCTTCTTCATGTTTTCCTTCGCCACCTGGATGTCGTAGAAACTCGATAGGTGGCCCTTCTTCATGATCTCCGACGCCGAGTACCCGGTGAGCTGTTCCATGCCCTCGTTGAAGATGAGCACGTTGCCCTTGGTGTCCACCACGACGATCCCGTCCACGATGCTTTGGATCAGTTTTTCGAAGAAGGTCTTGGAACGCTGCGCTTCCCGTTCGAGACGCACCCGTTCCGTCACATCCCTCGACGCTTCGAGGAGGTGCACGACCTGGCCCTGCTCGTCATAGACGGGGGCGATGGTGATCACGTCGAACCGCGTTTCGCCGTGCTCATCCGTGTACTCGCGGTAGTTGCTGATCAGCCCTTTCTCTTTGATTTCGTCGATCCGGTCCGTGACGAAGCAGGGTTTTCCGTAGGCCGAGCAGGGTCTGTCCAGGCCGTAACGCACTTCGTAGCAGCGCTTTTCGAGCGCCTCCTCACGGGTGAGGCCGTACTCGTCGAGAAACGTGCGGTTCACGGTCTCAATGGTCAAGTCCATGGAGACGACCATGATGCGGTAGGGCAGGGAGTCGAGCCCGAGTTGGGTCTGCTCCCGGGTTTTCTGCTCCACGGTCTGGTGGTCTTTTTCCAGGTCGGTGAAAACTACCATGCCGGTTG
>JALOPA010000259.1 GCA_025454125.1 Thermodesulfobacteriota bacterium | reverse complement strand
AAGAGGCCCCGGATGACCCGATGAGGGAAGCGCGCTTCGAGGTGGCGGCGTTGACGGAGCTGGAGAACATCAAGTCTTTCATGGGAAAGAGAAACAAAGACTTTGGCCGTACCCCTGGACTGGAAATGACGGATGCCAGGCGAGGTCTCATTGCCCAGCTCTATCTCAAGAAGATCTCGGACGTGAACAGCGCCTTCGAGGAATTTCTGGCCATGTACCAGGAGATCAAGGCGGAGGAAGCTGCGCTGGCTCACGACATGGAGCTGAATGTCACCTTTGACGATGGAGCCACCGACGAACTGCTCCGCAGGGCCATTGAAACGGGCCAGGATGCGGGCTCTCTGAGCTACCAGCTGGCAAAGAAACTGGAGTACGGACTCAAGCTCGTCAAGGACCGATCCGGCGTGGACTATTTCGTGGTCACCAAGGATGCGGTGCTGGACATGGACAAATATATCAACGACTTGGTGAAGCGCTACTACAGAAAAGAGTATTACGCTTCTCAGCCACAGGACGGCTCTGACGGGCGGGACAACCCATGATCGGTATTTCCAAACTTTATTGCGGGACCGTGGAACCCTCCGACGCCCTGCGGTACGGAAGATCCTCCAAAAACCTGCCTTCCCATCTTCTCCAATTCTCATTGGACAAGAAACCCGTGGTGGTGTGGAATGTGACGCAGGCCTGCAACCTGAAATGCGTGCACTGCTATGCTCATGCCACGGCTAGGGGGAACGAAAAGGAGCTGAACACAAAAGAAGGCTTCGCTGTGCTGGATGATCTGGCGGAGTTCGGTGCGCCGGTTGTGCTCTTCTCTGGGGGGGAACCTTTGGTTCGCAAAGACCTGATGGAATTGGCCAGGTACGCCGTTCAGCGGGGCATGCGAGCGGTCATTTCCACCAACGGAACGCTCATTACAAAGGCCATGGCCAAAGAGCTGCGCAAGGTGGGGCTTTCCTACGTCGGGGTAAGTCTGGACGGGCTCAGAGAGGTTCACGACCGGTTCCGCGGGAAAAAGGGCGCCTTCAATGAGGCAATGCAAGGGATTCGCAACTGCCAGGAGCAGGGGCTCAAGGTGGGGCTCCGGTTCACGCTCAACCGCATGAACGTTCAGGAAGTTCCGGGGATATTCGATCTCCTGGAGGAGGCGGACATTCCCAGGGTCTGCTTCTATCACCTCGTGTATGCGGGGCGGGGTTCGAATATTGTGGAGCACGATCTGAATCACGCAGAAACAAGGAAGGTCGTGGACCTCATCATGGACAGAACCAAGGATCTCCACGACCGGGGCTTGGCCAAAGAGGTGCTCACTGTGGACAACCACGCGGACGGACCCTACGTGTATCTGCGCATGGTGCAGGAAAAGAGCGACCGCGCCGGAGAGGTTCTGGAACTGCTCAAGATGAACGAGGGGAACAGCTCCGGGAGGGGCATCGGCTGCATCAGCTGGGACGGATCTGTGCACGCAGATCAGTTCTGGAGGCATCTCAGCTTCGGAAACATACGGGAGAAACCTTTCAGCAAAATCTGGACGGATCTCACTCACCCGGTGATGGCCAAGCTCAAGGACAAGAAGAGGCACGTGAGAGGCCGCTGCGCGGCCTGCAAATGGCTGGACATCTGCGCCGGCAATTTCAGGGTGAGAGCCGAAGCCGTGTCCGACGATCTCTGGGCTCCGGACCCCGCGTGCTATTTATCGGATGAGGAAATAGGAAGACCAGTGACAAGTGACGAGTGACAAGTAACGAGTAAGAAGACAGAGAAAAATGAAAAGACTGCTTGTCACTCGTTACTATTCACTTGAATATCAACGGATAACGGACTACTGACAACGGGCAACGTGTAACCTGCCACCTGCAACAGGCAACGTGGAGCGTGCAACTGACCACGGACTAATGACCACTGACAACGGACATCCTTCCCAATGAATGAGGTTCCTCCATGATGGTTCGGCCCCGCAGACTGAGAAAAAGCGCAACCCTCCGGGACATGGTTCGGGAAACAACCCTTTCACCGAAGGATTTCATTTACCCTCTGTTCGTAAAGCCGGGTCACGGGAAAAAGGATCCGATTCCTTCCATGCCCGGGCAGTACCAGTTCTCCGTGGACACCATCGTTGAGGAAGCGGAAGAGGTTTGGGGCCTCGGGGTTCCTTCGGTGATCCTCTTCGGCCTTCCTGACCGGAAGGACGCGGTGGGAAGCCGGTCTTATGCGGAAGACGGTGTCGTTCAACTGGCGGTGGCGGGGATTAAAGCGAAGGTGCCGGAACTGGTGGTGATCACGGACGTGTGCCTTTGTGAGTATACGGATCACGGCCATTGCGGGATCATCAAGAACGGCAGGGTGGACAATGACTCGACTCTTGAGATCCTGGCGCGCCAGGCCCTCAGCCACGCCTATGCAGGAGCCGATTTTGTCGGCCCCTCGGACATGATGGACGGCCGTGTGGCGGCCATTCGAACGGCTTTGGACGCCGCGGGGTTCCAGGACACAGGCATTCTGTCCTACGCGGTGAAATATGCCTCTGCCTTCTACGGTCCCTTTCGGGACGCAGCGGACTCGGCGCCTCAGTTCGGAGACCGGGCAGGCTATCAGATGGATCCTGCGAACGCGTTGGAAGCCATGAAGGAAGCCTGGCTCGACATCGAGGAGGGGGCGGATATCCTCATGGTGAAACCCGCACTCCCTTACCTTGATATCGTGAGGCGAGTGCGCGAGCAGTGTCTTCTGCCTTTGGCGGCGTACAACGTGAGCGGCGAATTCGCAATGGTCAAGGCGGCGGCCGAAAGGGGATGGATCGACGGAACCCGAGCCATGATGGAGGTGCTCATCTCCATCCGAAGGGCCGGGGCGGATCTGATCCTCACCTATTTTGCGAAAGAAGCCGCAGTACTTCTTAAAGCTAAATAGCCACCGAGGAAATGAAAAAAAACTTCCACCACGAAATCACGAAATGAGGAAAGCACGAAAAAACCATCCTCTTCTTTCGTGTTTTCAGACTTTCGTGTTTTCGTGATTAGGGTTTTGGGTTGGCAGTATTCAAGGCAATTGCATGGAAAGAAACCACAAGGACAAGAATCAACCGCGGCTCGTCGCCTGGGAGGTGACCCGGAACTGCAACCTGAACTGCGTTCACTGCAGGGCTGCGGCCAGCCGAGGCCCTTATGCGGGTGAGCTGAGCACCGAGAAGTGCCGGGAGATCCTGGAGCAGATCGCTGCGGTGGGTCAGCCCATTGTCATCCTCACGGGCGGCGAGCCTCTCTTGAGGGAAGACATCTTTGACCTGGCAAAGCATGGCACGGATCTTGGGCTTCGAATGGTCATGGCCGCCAACGGGACCCTCATCACGAGCGAGATTGCGAAGGAAATGAAGTCTTCAGGAATTCAGCGGGTGAGCATTTCCCTGGACGGTCCTGACGCGGTCACCCACGACCGGTTCCGGCAGGTGCAGGGCGCTTTCGAAGGGTCGATACGGGGTATTGAGGAGCTCAAGAGCCAAGGGATCGAGTTCCAGATCAATACGACCATCACGCGCCACAATGTGGACCAGGTTCAGGCGATGCTCGACCTTGCCGTCAGGCTCGGAGCGGCGGCGCACCACATTTTTCTCCTCGTCCCCACGGGGCGGGCCAAGGACATGGTGAATCAGGAGATCAGTGCGGAGGAGTACGAAAAGCTCCTTCACTGGTTCTATGACATGAGGAGCGCGGTGCCTATTCACCTCAAGGCGACCTGTGCCCCCCATTTTTATCGGGTGCTGCGGCAGGAGGCGCACAGAAAAGGGGAAAAAGTCGACTACGCCACCTACGGCCTGGATGCGATGACCCGGGGGTGTCTCGGCGGCACATCCTTTTGCTTCATCTCCCATGTCGGAACGGTGCAGCCCTGCGGATATCTGGAGCTCCCAAGCGGGGATTTGACGAAGGCCACGTTTAAGGAGGTTTGGGAAAGCTCGCCCGTGTTCACGAAACTGAGAGACTTCTCCAACTACAAGGGGAAGTGCGGTGTTTGTGAATACGTGAAGTTCTGCGGAGGGTGCCGTGCAAGAGCTTTCGAGGCCACAGGCGATTTCATGGAAGAAGAACCTCTTTGCTTGTACCAGCCGTCCAGAAGGGCTCTGCATGGATGCCATTGACCGGAAGATCATCAACGCGATTCAGTCCAACTTCCCAATTAGCGCTGAGCCTTACCAGGTCCTTGGAAAGGAACTTCACCTGGCGGCTGAGGAAGTCCTGGCGCGGGTGAAAGCGCTCAAGGCCGCGGGCATTATCAGGAGAATCGGCGGAAACTTTCATTCCCACAGGCTGAATTATACGAGCACGCTCTGTGCGGCGAGAGTACCTGAAGAAAAGATCCAGAGCTTTGTCGACGTGGTAAACACCTTCCCGGGCGTCACCCACAATTACTTGAGGAAACACGATTACAATGTGTGGTTCACGTTCATTGCCCCGAGCCTGTCCGACATCGAGAATGCATTGCGGGAAATTTCGGAAAAAACCGGAGTGAGAGAGGTCTGCAGCTTGCCCGCGGTGAAGATGTTCAAGATCAAGGTGGATTTTGAGGTGTGAGCGCCGTTACCTGTATTTGTCGAGAATGGTTTCGAGCTGATCCTCTGTGATTTTGCCCTTCTGGACCAGAAGCCTGCCAATGCCGTCGTTCCTCAGGTCGTCGACATTCATGATGGATTCGATGCTTTTTCCCTGGGTGCTGAAGAAGGTGTACTCG
>JALOPA010000258.1 GCA_025454125.1 Thermodesulfobacteriota bacterium | reverse complement strand
GCTGGGTTTTCCTCCAACTGTCGATGCCGCCAACTAAAGCCTGAAGAGGAACGATTTGATGACCGGCATCTTGTCGAAAAGATCCTCGATTGGCGGCCGGAGATCATCTGCTGCACTCTCTACTTGTGGAACATTGAGCGCACTCTTCACCTCCTGAGACAGGTCCGGCAAGATCTCGACCAGGTGAAGATCATTGTCGGCGGTCCTGAAGTCGCCATCCAGCACCCTTTCCTCTTCAGAAGCGGGCTGCCGGATGTCGCGGTGGTCGGCGAAGGGGAAACGGTTTTCCCTCAGATCCTTGCGGCTCTCGCCACGGGGCAAAAGACCGATTTCGATCACGTGGCATGGAAAAGAGGGCGGAGATATGCCTGGGGGAGGCTACCTTCGCCCGGCGTCACACTCCGGGAATGTCTGCCGCCGGCCCGGCATCCCAGCTGGAAGCCTGACCCGAACGGCATGGCCTATCTTGAGTCAGGAAGAGGCTGTCCTCTCCGGTGCAGCTACTGCCGCTACGGGCATTTGAGAAGAAAAACGAGTTTCTTCGACGCTGAGGAAGTGACCCGGCGCGTTAGTATACTCATGGATCGAGGGGCCAAGGAAATCCGTTTCGTTGACCCTGTGTTCAACGCCAACCCGGCCTTCCAAGACATCCTAAACGCTCTGCGCAAACTGAATCGAAAAGGCAAGCTCAGGTTCTTCGCTGAGGTCCAGGCCGACCTCCTGGCCCCTGATCAGATTCGCGCACTGGCAGAGGCCGGGTTCTCGGAGCTGGAGGCAGGGGTTCAGAGCCTTGATCCACAGGTTTTGAAGAGGATCTGCAGGCCTGTGAGGCTTGTCCCTCTCGAAAACAACTTGCGCCTCATGGCCCATGAAGGGATTCGGGTGACGATTGACCTGATGTACGGCCTTCCAGGCCAGACCTTGCAGGAGGTGGTACGCTCTCTGAAGTGGGCCTGGCAATTCAAGGGAGCCAACGTGCAGTGTCTCCAAACCCTTCTCCTCCCGGGCACGGATCTTCGGGCGGAGAGGAGGCGATGGGACATGGAAGCCGATGACCGGCCGCCTTATGGCGTTCGCTCGACGAGCACGCTGTCGCAGGAGGACATAAGGGCGATTGAGGAATTCGTGCACAAGAAGTCGTCTCTCGACTGCATGACGGAGAAGTTCGTGGGCACATCCCTGCCCGACTTGTTCGAGGAGCGGATCTCCCTTGATCTGACCGGGGAACAATTACCGGATCAGATCCCCGGAGTCACCTCGCGCCGCGCCCTTATATTCAAGGCTCCCTCCCTTTTCGCTCATCGAAAGCAGGTCATCGCCGTAATCGGAAAAGCGATCGCTTCAGAGCCGAACACGCTCTGGCAGTTTGTCCTCCAACCCGAACAGGATGAACCCCTTGATCTGTTCGATGACCTGATTGCGGAGATCAGGAAGGCGCCGCTTCTTTGGATGGATCGCTTCGCCTCCGTTGCAGGGTGGGACCGCATCGCATCCAGAAGGATCTTTGTTCTTCTGAAGCCTTCAGGCGCATACTCCAAGTCATGGGCCAAGGACGCAGAGGCCCTTCTGGAAGATCACTTCTACTGAACACCCCTTTCGAATAAGGAAAACCCTTATGCCTTCCTTCCTTGGTTTCTATGTCCGCAACATGGGCGCGAACCTATTGGGATTCGTGGTGATCGCTATCCTGAACTACTTCACTCCCCTTGAGTTTTTCCGGATGCAAAGAACCTTTATTTTCGCGGAAGGGGGTTGGAAGAACTTCTTCCTGTTCTATCCGCTGGTCCTTCTTTTGGTCGGCCTGCTCCAGTACAGGGCCCAGTATCCCATTCAACGATTCTTTTCCCTCGGCGCCTCAGGTAAGCCCGAAACCCCGGCGTTGATAGAAAAAGCCCGCCGGCGGTTGCTCAACCTGCCTCTTATCATCGCCCTGATGAATGTTGCGGTTTACGTTCTTGTTCCCGGTTGCATGGTGCTTTCATTCTATTTCATCCAGGAGGTCCCCGCCAAAACCTGTCTTTTCATTTACTTCAGGGCCTTCATGATAGGTCTCATCACCGCGAGCCTTTCCTTTTTCCTGATTGAGGATTACTCGCGTAAGCTCCTGGTGCCGCGGCTTTTCCCTGAAGGCAGATTGGCCGCCACTCCTCGAACTTTCAAGATCCCCATCGCGAGGAGAATACGAGCCCTCTACGGAGCGGGGACTCTCAATCCCATGATCCTTCTCGTCGGGACCCTGGTCTTCACCGCCTTGGAGGCAAGAGGAACGCCGGTGCCGATCGAAAGCTTCGTGAGGGATATGCTCGTTTTCACCTTGATCCTCTGTGCGATTTTCGTGATCCTTGCGTTCCGATTGAACTCCCTTGTCCAGAATTCCATCCGGAATCCGATCGAGGAGATGCTGCGAGTTGTTGACAAAGTGAAGAACGGAGACTTCACGCAGCGAATCCAGGTCCTCTCCAACGATGAGATCGGCCGGCTTGGGGATGCGGGCAACAGCATGGTTGCGGGTCTTGCTGAAAGAGAGCAGATCCGGGACACCTTCGGGAAGTATGTCACCCCCCAAATCAGGGACCAGATCCTCTCAGGCCGCATCCCTCTTCACGGGGAGCGCCAGACCGCCACGCTGCTCTTCTCGGACCTCAGGGATTTCACGAGCTACGTGGAAGCCAATGAACCGGAAGAAGTCATCCAGAGCATGCGCGAGTACTTCACGGCCATGCAGGCGGCGATCCGCAATTACGACGGGCTGGTGCTTCAGTACGTGGGCGACGAGATCGAGGCGGTTTTCGGCGTCCCCCTCAAGACCGGGGATCACGCGGACCGGGCCGTGCAGGCAGCCCTGGACATGAGGAGGAACATGGAGGAGCTCAACCGCAAGAGGGCTCGGCTCGGAAAAACCCCATTCAGGCACGGAATCGGGATCCACACCGGCCCTGTGCTTGCCGGCAACACAGGCAGCGATGACCGTCTTTCCTATGCCTTGATCGGGGATACGGTCAATATCGCCTCCAGAATAGAAGGCCTGACAAAAACGCTTCAATGGGATATCCTGGTCAGCGAGGAGGCGGCCGGCCGTCTCTCAGGCGCCTTCCCTCTGAAAAATGAAGGCCCCCAGGCCGTGAAGGGTTTCTCAAAACCTATTGTCGTGCACAAGCTGCTTTAGAGAAAGGATCATCATGGAAGTATTCAAGGCTTACTATCCGTCCCCTATCGGCCCTGTGGAGATCTCCGGAACAAGGAAAGGGATTCTGTCCATCGGCTTTGTCAAGAAAGGGCTTCCTAATGACCGGGACCTTCCTGAGTGCGTAAAGGAAGCGATTCGGCAGCTGGAGGAGTACTTCAAGGGAGAGCGGAAAGATTTCTCCCTCAGGCTGCTACCGGAAGGCACGCCTTTCCAGAAGCTCGTGTGGCAGCAGCTGAGAAAAATCCCTTACGGCAACGTGGTCTCTTACGGGGATGTGGCAAGGGCTATCGGCAAGCCCAAGGCTTTCCGTGCCGTGGGGGGCGCAAACAACAAGAACCCCATCGGCATCGTCGTCCCCTGCCATCGGGTCATCGGCTCGGACGGCAAGATGGTGGGCTATGGAAGCGGGATCTGGCGCAAAGAGTGGTTGCTGGAGCATGAAAGGAATCGCCTCGGATGACCTCTTTCCGTGATTTCCCGCCTTGACATCCAGTGCCGTCAAATTTATACTATATCGCTGTAAAAACAAGAAAGGTTCCTTGTCAGGCCTCGCTTGCTCAAGTTGATTCACACGGAGCCCGATCACGCTCCCGGCAGACTTGGATGCGGTCTTGCGCTTGGAACGGAGGTGATCATGAGAGGTCTGAAGAAGGTCGTACTGTTTTTACTCCTGTTTGGTTTTTTCTCCTCTGCCTGGGCTTCCGAGCGAGTGATCGTCGCTGACTTTACCGGTGACCTGGGAAATGGCGGCAGTCCTGCCGGCTGGCAACTCCACGAAAAAGTTGGCAAGGCCGACTACAAAGTCATCCAGGACAGCGGCATTCCGGCGCTTCGGCTTCGGAGCGAGGAGACTTCTTTCGCTCTTCAGAAGGCGCTCGACATCAATCCCGTGCTCTACCCTGTGCTTTCCTGGAAATGGAAGGTCACCAAGTTGCCGGACGGAGGCGACTTCCGCAAGTCCAAGGCCGATGACCAGGCCGCCCAGATCTTTCTCGCCTTCTCCAACCGAAAAACGATTGCCTACATCTGGGACACGACCGCTCCGGCCGGTTCCGTGGAAAACGCCTCTAGTATTCCTTTTGTGAATATCAAGACCATGGTTGTCCGCTCGGGTTCAGACGATGCCGGACGGTGGATCACGGAAACGCGCAACGTGTGGGAAGATTACAGGACCCTTTTCGGCGATGAACCTCCTGTGCTTGCCGGCATCCGGCTCCAGATCAACTCGCAGCACACGGCGACCTCCGGGGAAAGCTATTTCGCAGACCTCGTGTTTCAGAAAAACTAGCGCCGGCTCCTCTCCCTCGATTTTCCTGCCCCATCCCTATTGCAAATCGAAGAAAGGTGTGCTTAAAAAGAAGGCGGAGATCCTCATAACGCGCCCTTCCCGGCCTGTAGCAAGCTGAGGTATCTTGTCATGACCAGAAGAGCGGAGACCAACAGATACTTCGTAGGCATCGATGCGGGGTCTGTGAGCCTGAACGCTTCGGTCATCAATGAGCTCAAAGCGATCGTTTACGAACCCCCCTACCGGCGCCACTT
>JALOPA010000257.1 GCA_025454125.1 Thermodesulfobacteriota bacterium | reverse complement strand
AAGTTTGGTTGGGACCACGAAAAGCCCGAAGGAATGATACCCTTCTCCCTCATTGGTCCTCGCTAGGAGGGTGAGGAAATCCGCCTGGACCCCGTTGGTAATGAACGTCTTCGATCCGTTGAGGAGATAGTAGCCGTCTTTCTTGACGGCTTTGGTCTTCATGGCACGCACATCGGAGCCGGCATCCGGTTCTGTTACAGCGATGGCAGTGACCATATCGCCGGCGATGGCCGGCTTCAGATAGGTTTCCTTGAGGTACTCGCTGCCGTAGGCCGCGATCGCCGGTGTGGCCATGTTAGTCTGGACGGCGATGGCCGTTGAAACACCCATGCCCTTGATATGCCCGATCTCCTCCAGCATGACCGTCTCGAACCAGTAATCCAGTCCCCCTCCACCATATTTAGGATCATAGCGGATGCCCAGGAATCCGAGGTCGCCCATCTTCTTGAAAAGCTCGTGAAGGGGGGCTGTTTTCTCCTCCCACTCATCCATGTGGGGGTTGATCTCCTTATCGACAAACTTCTTTATTGATGCCCTGAAAGCGTCATGCGTCTCGTTGAAATACATTCCTCATTCTCCTGTTCACTGGATCAAATCCAGTGTGCTACGCTGCTCTAAGCGCTTTTTTATCAACTTTGCCCACAGCGGTAAGGGGTAGCGCCTCCACAAATACAATCAGTTTGGGGACCTTGTAGGGCGAAAGGTTCTCCTTGCAATGTTCGAGTATCTCCTTTTTGATTTGCTCCTGCGCTTTACCCTTGGCTTCCTTGGTGAGCTGGATGACCGCTTTGACGATCTGGCTGTCGGGCCGCTCCGGGTTCTTTATGCCTATGATTGCGCATAAATCGACTGCCTTGCACTCGCTGAGCACTTCTTCAACCTCGCGGGAGAACACCTTAAATCCGCTCACGATGAGCATGTCCTTTGTCCTGTCGGCTATGTAGAAGTACCCGTCCTCATCCATCCGCGCCACATCACCGGTATAGAGCCATGTTGCGTTCTGGAATTGACGCAGGGTATTGGCCGACTCTTCCGGCTTGTTGTGATACCCTTTCATCACCTGTGGCCCGTGGACGATAATCTCTCCTACTTCACCCAGGGCGACCTCCTTCGTTCCCGTTTCTACATCAACCAGCTTTACTTCGGTGCTCTGGAGCGGGACCCCCACGGAGCCGATCTTTTTCTTTCCCCGCAAGGGGTTCATGGTGATGATCGGGCTCGCTTCGGTCATCCCGTAAAGTTCCACCACTTTATCCTTGCCGATGATAGCCTCGAGGGCATTGATAGCCTCTTTGGAAAACGGCGATGCGCCGGAAATGCAAGCATTGCAGGAAGAAAAATCGATCTTTGAAAACGCAGGATCGTCCATCAGCATCTGGTAGAGGGAAGGGACCATGAGCATCATGCTTGGACGGTGAGCGGAGATCTCTTTGCATATATTCTTCGTGTTCCTGGGGTCGGGTATCAGGCACTGGGTAAAGGCCTTTGCCATGGAGATCATTCCGAAGTAGAGGCCAGCCAGGTGGAAGTAGGGGAATCCGGAGCAGACAGTGCCGCCATTCATCTGGAGGTCCAGCCACTGCCCTCCCTGGGTGAGATTGGCAACCATATTCCTGTGGGTGAGTTCCGCCCCCTTGGGCATGCCCGTGGTCCCGCCGGTATACTGGATGAGACAATTGTCATCCGGCTTGATGGACGGCTTCGGAATATCGGGCAACGTGTTTGATAAGGCTGCCTTGAAAGAGGTCACCTCTTTCCCTTTTATCGGATCCACCTTTCCGGAGGGGACCTTCTTAGTAAGCTTTCCCAGGATCTGCTTATATGAGGGGAGATAGTCAGCGATATTTGTGGTGATGATACAGGTAACTTTGGGTATATCGTCTTTTATCTTCTGCACCCGGTTTTCGTAGATTGCATCCAGTGTTACCAGCACTTTAGCGCCCGCATCATTCAACTGGTAGGCCATCTCTTTGGGGACCAGCAGGGGTGAGACGCCGGTGACAACACATCCCGCACGGAGGGCCCCAGCCAGGGCAATGACATACTGGGGAACGTTAGGAAGGTTGATGCCCACCACATCTCCAGGATTGCATCCCTGTTTGCGGATGTATGAAGCGAACCTCATGGAAAGCCGGTCCAGTTTTTCGTAGGTGAATGTGATCCCGAGAAAATGGAAGGCTGCGATCTCCGGCCGGAATTTCAGCCCCTCCTCCAGCCAGTCCACATATGTCTCATCCAGGGCTTTAGTCTCCGGACCTAACCGGGATTCGTAGAACTTTAACCAGGGTTTTTCATCGTATACTGTCATGCCACTACCTCCTTTTACGCCGGGCTGCTTCTTGCCTCCCGGCGATATTAAATACACAATGAGCAGGAAGAATTATGGGACAATGGACTCGGGCGCCTCGATAACCTTTGCACGCAGGTACTCGCCCAGGGTCTTGGCCTGGGGATCGCTTCTCAGCGATGCAGCCACGCCTTCCCCGAGGACGCCCCTGATATAGAAGTTGACTGCAAACAGGTTGGGAAACTCATAGCGTTCGATTTCATAGCCACTCATATCCTTGAGGAGTTCCTTCAGTTTAATGATCGTCAGGAACTCTCTGAGAAAGGCATATGCTTCGGGCGTTTTTCCCCAGACACCGAGATTTGCATTGCCTCCTTTGTCTCCAGAGCGGGTTGCATAGATGCGGCCGAAGGGTATTTTTACCGTTTTGCCGGTGGGAACAGGCGGTATCGCTACTTTTTGTGCCTTTGGAGTCGGCACCGGAGCCCCGGACGGCACAAAATCGACGGAGAACTCCTCGCCGTTGATTATAATATTCTGGGTGATCAGGCGTGCGGGAATGAGCGCCGGCCAGTGGATGATCGCCATCGTCCCTTTTGCCGGGGGGGCTGTCGCCGTAAAGCCGGGGATGTTTGCCAGCGCTAGCTCGATGATCCTTGAAGAGAAGCTGTCAACCTTCTTTTGGTCACGGTCCATGACCGATATCCGGAGCTGCGCAAAGGCCTCTTCATTTGTCTCGGGGTTGTCATGGCTTGACCGGACAAGCTGTACCTCTTCAATGGCATACTGTCCTCTTCCACCCAGGTTGTCGAAGACCGCATCCTCGACTATCTTTGCCTTTTTTTCGATGTCGAGACCGGTCAGTACAACAGTCAACGAGTTCTTATACCCGCCCAGGCAGTTGATGCATACCTTGGTAGTCTCGGGGGCAGGATCTCCGAGCACGCCGGATATCCGGACACGGTCTGGCGCTTCCTGGGATAGCCTGATTGTATCGAACCGGGCTGACACATCTGGAGTCAGGTAGCTGGCGTCCTTGACCTCGTAGAGGAGCTGAGCCTTTACGGTGCCCACGGAAACCAGGCCACCTGTGCCGGGATGCTTGGTGATGACCGATGAACCGTCAGCGGATATTTCGGCTATGGGATACCCGACCTTGAGGAATGAGGGCACCTCGTCGAAGAAGGAATAATTTCCTCCTGTAGCCTGGGCAGCGCACTCAACAATATGCCCTGCGGCCGCTGCGCCGGCAAGCTTGTCCCAATCATTGCGCTTCCACCCGAACCACCATGCCGCGGGTCCCATCACAAGCGAGGCATCGGCGACGCGTCCGCTCACCACGATATCGGCGCCTTTTTCCAGTGCCTCGGCAATGCCCCAGCCTCCGAGATAAGCATTTGCGGTGATGGGTACCAGTCCCCCATCTTTTAGAGATATGCCTTTATCAAGGTGAATAAAGGGCTCTCCCGCCTCTTGAAGTGCAGCAAGCCGCCCCATGAGATCATCCCCCTCAATACAGGCGATCTTTGGATGCAGCCCCAGTTTTTCCGCTATTTTGAGAAGTTCCTGCGCCAGACCGCGAGGATTCAATCCGCCGGCGTTGGATACAACCTTGATATTTTTGTCCAGGCATTCTCCCATAATTCCTTCCATCTGTTTGAGGAAGGTTGGGGTATATCCTGCCTCAGGGTTTTTCAATTTCAAGCGGAAGAGGAGCGCCATGGTAAGCTCTGCGAGATAATCGCCTGTAAGGAAATCTATAGGGCCTCCCCGGACCATCTCCGAGGCGGCAGCCAGCCGGTCTCCAAAGAAACCGCTGCAATTTGCAATAATTACTTTATCCTTTCCTTTTCTGTTCTCAGCATTCATGGCAATTCTCCCTCTTTTTCATAATATAAGACCTGTGCGCGGTCATCATTTTATTTTCCTGTGAAATTGGGCTGTCTCTTTTCAATAAAGGCAGTTATGCCTTCTTTGGCATCCTCCGTACCGGCAACCTCCCTGATCTTTTCCGACAGAAAGTGAAGGGCCTCCTGCAATGGCAGATTGGCCATGGCATAGTATGCCTGTTTCCCGATTCTCATCCCGATGGGGCTTTTCGAGGTGAGAATATCGAGCACTTTTTTTACCTCTCCATCGAGGCCTCCCGCGGGGGCCACCCGGGTGATGAGCCCCATGGCAAGCGCCTCCTGCGCAGAAAGCCTTTCTCCCAGCAGGATCATCTCCATGGCTTTCTTCTGGAGCACGTTGCGGAATATCAGAGCGCCGATCATCATAGGCCACAGGCCGACATTCACCTCCGGTGTTCCGAACTTTGAGTCGTCGCTGGCAATAACGATATCGCAGGCCAGCATGAACCCCATGCCGCCTGCCAGGCAGAATCCTTTGACCCGGGCCACGGTCGGTTTGGGAAAACTCACGATCCGGTTCAACAGGTCAGCATAGCTG
>JALOPA010000256.1 GCA_025454125.1 Thermodesulfobacteriota bacterium | reverse complement strand
CAGTACCAGGTGCTCGCTCGAACCGGAGAAGAAAAGGGAAAGTGCCTGGAGCACAGACGATTTACCCGTGTTGTTTTCTCCGATAAGGCAGACAAACCGCGACAAAGGGATGTCGATCTCACGAAGCCCCTTGTAATTCTCAATCCGCAGTCGGGTCATTTTCATTTGAGTTCTCTTTTCTCCGATTGAGTTGACACTTGGCGTCCCTTGTCCGTCAGCCGGTATTTCTGCTTGCTGCTGCGGGGTTTGTTGGGGATCGTCATTTCAATAAGTGCTGCGGCCAATGCGGGTTGCAGATAGTCCATACCGAAGTGCATTCTATCCTTCAGCCGGAGTTTTTCCATCAGTTCACTGCGGCTCATCTCTCCTTGCAGCGCTTCAAGCAGTTTGCCGACTTGAGGGGTGACTTGAGGGGTGACTTGAGGGGTGACTTGAGGGGTGGCTTGCCTTGTCACTTCTCTCACAACCGGTGCCAACGGCACGATTGTCGTAAACATGTCGTCCTCGATGAAGGATGGGTCGCCGACTCCTGGGGCGTAAAAGGGCAGATACTTGGTTACATTGTTGACGCCTGAGCCCAATTCTTCGTAGCGGCCCAACTGGATGAGGAATTTGCATATGGTCGGGTTCTTTGGATAGGGCGTGAAGTGCGCAGGATCAATCGGTCCGCGTCCATGAGGGACATTCGGGTTCTTGAACTCCACCCGATCCTTGTAGAACACCATCGTAGCCGGAGCCGCGCTCGTGTACTCACGATGGGCGACAATGTTGGCCACCAGCTCTCGGAAAATGCGGGCGCGCAGGCTGACGGTGGTGGCCCCTTCCAGATAGAACGGGTCGTCGAGGTGCTTCTCCACAAAGCTCATGAGCAAATCGAACGCGTCAATCAGGTTGGTGCGCACGATCAACCGATCATCGTAACGCTCCATATCGCGCCTGCGCAAGAGAGCGTCGAACTTGTAGCCGGGCGCTACGCTTTGGATGATCTCGTCTGAGCCGAACATAAGGGCTGCGGCTAGGGTGTAGCCGGTCTTGCCAGTGAATACATCCTTGCGCACGAACCCGGCGGTGTGAAGCAGTTCCTCTGGTGCGAGATCCGCCCAAGGATGTTGAGGAGCCCGCTGGTGCATCAGCCGTTTGGCCTTCTCGAAGAGATCGGACCGGAGATCGGTCATCTCCAGATGGGGCAAAACGCGCTGTTCGGTGAAGAAGCTCAACTTGCGGTTGACGAGCCCGGCGATACGGTTCAGTTCGGTGATTTGATAATCCCCATCCTCACCGCGGAGAAACACGGCGCCTCTCGTCCGATGGACCTGGGAACTTGCCGGGATTTGAACCTTAATGATCCATTTCCCGTCAAATTCTTCCGCGTGTGGAAACAGGAGATAGGGCGGATCCAGTTTGCTGGGGTTGTTGGAAAGATTGGCGATCTCGGTCTTCATCCGGTCCACGGAATCCCGTGCAACTCCGGTAACAGTCCCATCTCATCGGCCACTCCCAGAATGATCAGCCCGCCATCGAGATTCAGAAATGCGCAAACGGTCTCGAAGAAGCTCTTGGGGAGAGACTGAGCAGCTTCCTTGAATTCCAAAGCCGGACCTTCGTGCGTTCCGAAAGGACGGGTGATCTTCTTCTCAACCATACCAGCCTCCAGCGGAGGGCGAATACCGGTTTGACCACGAGGCGTCGATGCAACTTCTTTTCAATCCGGCCAATCAGTTCGTCACTGTGAGTGTCAACGGCGCCCTGGGCGTTGAGCGTTCCCGCCGCTTGCCAACCGGTTCGGAGAAATGGGGTCTCTGTTGGTCTATGCTTCATATTTCCACCTTTTCAGGGCCTGCCAGACACTCGGGCAGCCCCTGACTCACGCCATAGGATTAATAACCTTTTGAGTTCAGAGGCGAATTTATGACGCATTCTAGGAGGATGGCCTGTTTTTGTCAAATCCAGAATGTGAGCCAGCATTAGTCGATTGAAGATCGAAGATTGTCGATTTACGATTGAAAGGCGGGAAATGCCAGGGCATAACTCGTGCTTCGGCCGCCGCCTGGCTCTTTAACTAAGACACCACGCTTCACCAGATCGTCGATATCTCTGAGGGCGGTATCCTGTGAGCATTTGACAAGCGTGGCCCATTTGGAAGAAGTCAGCTTGCCTTCAAGTCCGTCGAACAACCTGTTGATGATGGCTCGCTGCCGCTCATTGAACGGCTTCCCGGCATGAGTTTCCCAGAAATGGGCCTTGCGGAATATGCCTGCGAGAATATGTTCTGCGCCGTCAAATGCGCGATCAAGACAGCCCAGGAACCATTCAAGCCAAGGCGTTACGTCCGAGCCACCTTTCTGGGCTTTCTCCAGCATGCTGTAGTAAGCGTTTCGCTCCAGGCGAATTTGTGCTGACATGCTGTAGAATCGCTGCGTGCTGTTTTCCGAACGCGCCAGTGCCATATCAGCAATCGCACGAGCAATCCGACCGTTGCCGTCCTCAAAAGGATGGATCGTCACAAACCAGAGGTGCGCCAGACCTGCCGCTAGAACCGGATCGCCAGATTGAGCCCCATTAAACCATTTCAGGAAAGCTCGCATCTCCTTGGGTATGCGCTTGGCCTCAAGGGCCTGATAATGCACCTTCTCCCGGCCAATTGGGCCGGAAACCACCTGCATCGGGCCGGATTTATCGTCACGCCAGCCGCCGACCACAATTTTTCTCATGCCACTGCGTCCGGTCGGGAACAGAGCGGAATGCCAACCAAACAGACGTTCTTCAGTCAACGGATCGGCATAATGCTGGGTGGCGTCTAGCGTCATTTCAACAACGCCCTCGACATGCCGGTCAGCCGGTGCAAGCCCGCCTACATCAAGCCCCAGTCTGCGTGCGATAGAAGATCGCACCTGGTCTCTGTCCAGCTTTTCACCTTCGATTTCGCTGGATCTGAGAACATCCTCAGTCAAGCTTTGCAGTACGGCCTCGTTGCGAAGCGAGAAGCCCAACGCCTCCATGCGCCCGATAAGCCGGCCCTGGCGATGACGAACAGCGGCAAGCAGCACTGCAAGCCGCTCATGGCTCCAGGTCAGTTTCGGCCAATCCTTCCTTTCGTAGATATACCCCATAAATTCTCCGCACTTCTTGCGGATATTATGTCCAATATTCACGGCAAAAACAAGAACATTCTCCGCATATCCTGCGGCGATTATGGCCGCTATTCACCGCATGTCAGAGAGAGTACCTGGGAGGTCCTTCAATACTTCAATATCGTATGAGGATGGGCTGCGGCCGGATAAAGACCATCCCCGTAAGCCCGATGGTTATCTGAGATATCTTTCCACACCCACAGGAAATCGGCGATCGCAAGAACCCTGGATGTGTTTGACCCATCTCAGGTTCTGGAGGCGGATGATATTCTGTGCTTCTGGAAGCATATCTTAGGGAATTGTCGGCGTGAAAACACTATCGGCTGGCTCGCACAGGATGTCGGCATTCTAGCTGCGACCGGTCCATTTACAGAAACCATGTTCGCTTCCCCCCACCGCCTTGCCCTCCGGCAATACGCTGGGGACTGCTGCTCGGAGCGGTCTGGCGGAGGGCAGGTTGCTTTTCATGGAGCCAGTCCTTTCAACAACGCTGCGGGGGGAAAGGGTTCGTCGTCTGAAATCTGATAGAGTGCCGTATCAGGGAGTCACGGAATGATAACGGGCTGATCAGGTTCTCCTTTGGCAGACGTGATCAGAAGATCTACCGCCTCTTGAATCCCCTGCATCATGGCTTCCCGCGAAGTCTCGGGAGTGAAGAATCCCAGGATCATCGCATTCTTCGTCGCGGCATCGACAACAGTGGCGCCGTCCGGCCCTTGAGTATAGGAGGCCCAGATGCCGGCTTGATCTCTCAAGACCACTTCATTGGCTCTGGTGGCGATGGATCGATTTCCGATGCCGGTGAACTTCTCCCCTTCCTCGGCAACGTCCAAGACAATATCCCCCTGGATGCGATCCAGATCATGGACTCCCATGGCCAGAGCGTTCCTCAATTCCGCGAGCACGACGGAGTCGACCACGGGGTTCACCGGTTTGATGCTCTTTCCGTTTGAAACCGACTTGATCAGACTTTCGATGTGGGAGCGGTTCTTCTCTCCCTGCACCTTGTAGAATCGGGAGATGCTTTTTGCTTTTTCAACGAGGGCTTGAGAGTTCTGTCTGATATAGTCCTCGGTCTCCTTTTGATTATCCCTCAAGTAATCCGACGATTCACCCCATGAGAGATTCCTCACAAGGCAGTATCCGAATTTCATCCAGGGATAGACCCCAAGGCATCTGTCCGTGATAGTAGCCTTTCTCATGCTTTTCTCCTTAACACAGGTTTCAGGAATGATCGGCGCTTCACAGCGGAGAACCCCCGGGGAATTCATGGTGCTGGGTGATCAGGTCATGCGAGGGGATCGGATGCCTGTGCCCCTGAGACTATAGAGGAACCGGACCTGGGAGTCAACCAGCAGGCGCCATGAGGGAGGGAGCCCCGGTCGGGCTTGACACCTAGGCACCCGTCTTCTATACTTCGCTACCAACAAAGTGGTTTATCAGCCAATAGAAAAGGAAGGCGTGATGGGATACAAGCAGGCCAAGGCGCGGAGTTTGAACCGTCCCCTCGTTGGCATCCAGGCGCATCATTTGGTGCTGACCAGCGCTGCACTGGGAATCACGGCGACCTGTATGTTGATTGGGCTCGCAGGTGCGGCGGAGCCCCAGTCGACCCTTTCTGCCGATGCGGTCATCACCGCGAGTGCTCCCGTGGCGATAGTTTTTATGCTCAGCATGCTGGCTCTCAAGATCACCGCCTTTGTTCTTGGATACCTCATCGTGCGCTTGGGGCACGACACCCTAGTCAAAGGCGTGACCGGCCAGATCGACTTCGGCTTCTCCGGTTCAGGCTTCAAGGCAAAACTGAAGGCAGCCAGCCCCGGAGCGCTGTTCGTCCTCATGGGGGCGGCCATTATCCTGTGGGGCCTGGCCGTTCAAAAACCGTTCGAAGTCAAGGCCGGCCCCGCAGCGGAACAGACGGCCGTGCAAGCTGCGCCTAAGGCTGGCGAGGGTCTTCACCGGGCAAAGGTCCCGGACTAGGCGGGAAGGAGAAAACAGGAACATGAAACGAGCCTGTCGGCGAACCCGGTTCTATGGGGTTGTTCTTCTGATGGGGGTCTTGGGGGTCTTGCCACTATCCGCGGCCGCGCAGGACGATGATGCGGAAGACCATTACAGGAAATTCATTGCGATCTACCGGCTGGAAAATCCGACCAAGGTGGAACTCCAGAGTGCCCTCGGCTTTCTTGAGAAGGCCAATGGCGTTTCCCCAAACACATTCAAGTACGTCTTCGGCCTGGGTGCTCTGAACAACACCCTCGGTCGCTTTGAAGAGGCCTCTCGGTGGCTCGAAAAGGCCCGGTCCCTTGCTTCAACGGAATCGCAAAAACAAGCGATTCAGGTTGAAATTGATTACTGCCAGGTGCAACTGGCCAAGCTTAGGGCGAGTCGTTGGAGTGCCTCGGAAGTCTCTATCAGCTTTATCATGAAGTTCGGTACAGTCGAGATGGACAAAGGCATGATCAGTAAGCTGCCCAAGCGTCTGCCTTTTGTCGCACCTTCTGATTCTCCTCGGCCCATCGTGGATTTGGTGAAAAACACGTTTCGGGAGCTGCAGATTCAAACCTATGAGAAGAGCCCTTTTCTGGTTGTGGGGCTGCGAGACGGAGTGGACCCCAAGACCCACTATGACAAGGGTATCAACGACTTCTACAATTATTTCAAGTCCCAGTACTTTGCCTCAGCACCATCCAGGTGGCTGGTGGTCGTGATTTCGTCAAACCCTGAGATCCTCGTCGAGGCGACCAGACGGATGTATCCGGAAGTGCAGATCCCGGTGCATGCTCCTTTTCTGGGTTATTACAACCCCGCGGACAGCCTTATTATGGCCACAGGCGGAGCCGCGGGTTATGGGACACTGCTGCATGAGATGATTCATGCTCTCATGGCTGCGGACTTCCCAGATGCCCCGCCGTGGCTGAATGAGGGGTTGGCCAGCCTCTATGAGCGGAGTTACTGGTCTTCGAGCCGGCTCAGTGCGCTCCCCAACTGGCGCATGGACAGGATGCGTGAGGAACAAGTGCCTTCTCTCCAGTCCTTAGCGCAGGAGGCTTCCGGCGTAGGTCTCCACTCTCCGGAGATAGCGGAGTTCCGGCTCTTTCTCCTGTTTTTGGATCAGCAACAAAAGGTGGATGATCTCTACCGCATGGTTAAGAAGAAGGGGCCGTCCTTTTCCCTGGAGCAAGGCATCGGGGAGCTTGGGTTGACGGAAAGCGACTGGCGTGGTTTTCTGAAGAGCGCGTTTCGTGACTACAAGGCGGATATATCCCGCGGATCAATGGGAATGTCCAATCCCGAGGAGGTCAAGTTCGTTCAGCAGGCTTTGAACGAGCTCATGGGTGCAAACCTGAAGGCGGACGGACTCTGGGGCCCCACGACAGAGCAAAGACTTGT
>JALOPA010000255.1 GCA_025454125.1 Thermodesulfobacteriota bacterium | reverse complement strand
CGGTTAACCCTTTTTCCAGAGGCGCAAAATGAGGAGCCATCGAAAAGCTATCCACTGATGCTCCTGTTAGAACGATTGCAGTTCTGTCAGGAGCTTTTTTTTGAAATCATGCCGGGGCCGGAAGCTTGTCTCAAAGAAGCGGCAGTCCAGTCCTGAAAAGACCCGATTTTCCACAATGATTCAATCAAGGACGGTGCCTTCTAGACTGCACTTTCCCCGTGCACCACTAAAGAAAACGACGTGTTAACACTGATCGCGGTCACAGAGATATCAGGGTAGTCGTTTCCCGGAGCCGTTCATCTTGCCTCACGTCAACCGCTTCCGACGAGAAAGGAGCTGCGCCTTGGGACTTACCAACCACATTAAGAGAGTGAAAAAGACGAAGGAGCTGCCTGCCCTAAGGAAGCGACGCAAGGCGAAGATCGAACCTCTTGAGCCTCGCCGCCTTCCATTGTCCGGAAGGAACATCGACGTTCACGGTGATGGGCCCGCTTGCGGCAAAAGCACTCACCCACAAAAAAGCAGTGAAGAGGCTGAAACAGCCTGTTTTGAATAGGAATTTCATGGGAACTTTGTAGCATCGGGAGGTATCCCGATCAAGAAGTTCCAAGCCCCTTTTGGCCTCGAAATTCCCGATGGAAATATTCACAGATATGGTTTATTTAGTTGGAGATGGTGCCTCGTGCCCTAGAAAAAACGGAGCATCCTAAGAGTAAATCTCCCCTGCCCCTCTTTACAAAATGAGGGGTGAAGCATATGAGTCTAGTGCTTCCCCCTTTGTAAAGGGGGACGGGAGGGGGATTTGGCGACGCCGCATCCTGGCCGGTGAAGGAGGAACTATGCATCAAGAGAACGAAAACCGTGAGATCCTCGAAAAGGCCTTGGATCTCTTGGGTCTCGACCAGTCCGTGAGTCGTCGGAGCTTCTTCAAACTGAGCGGGATCACGGTGGTCGGGATTTCCGCTCTGGTTTCCCTCGGGGCAAAGAGTGGAAAGGAGATGCCCCTGATCATCATGGATCAGGCAGAGGGCCTGGTGATTTCGGATTCCACCAGATGCGTGGGTTGCCGGCGCTGCGAGCTGGCCTGCACGGAGTTCAACGACGGGAAAGCTGCGCCCACCATGGCCAGGATTAAAGTGAGCCGCAACCTCCAGTTTGGACCCAAAGGCCTCTACACCGAACCCCGTGCCCAGGGGAGCTGGGGGAACGGTTTGATCATCCAGGATCTCTGCAAACAGTGCCCTCACCCGGTGCCCTGTGCCAACGTTTGCCCCAATGATGCGATCGTGGTCAAGCCTCCGACCAATGCCCGGGTGGTGGATGCGGACAAGTGCATCGGCTGCAAGATGTGCCAGCGGGCCTGCCCCTGGGAGATGATGTCCTTTGACCAGGACGAGAACAAGGCGACCAAATGCTTCCTCTGCAACGGGACTCCAAAGTGCGTCGAAGCTTGCCCGGCAGAGGCGCTGCACTATGTAGCCTGGCGTGATTTGACGAACAAGGTGCCGCATCGGGTGGTGCCTGCGGCGGTCATTCCGCCTGAAAAAGCAGCAGCCTGCAATGAGTGCCACAAGAAGTAGAAAGGAGATGGACCATCATGGCCGCTAAAGGAGGATGGGCTGGAAAAGTTCTGCGCGTGGATCTGTCCACCGGTCGAATCTGGACGGAAGACACGATCGAAAAATACAAAGACTATCTGGGAGGGACAGGCATCGGGTACAAGGTGATCTGGGATGAAGTCCTGGCAGGGACCAAGCCCTTTGACCCGGCCAACAAGCTCGTTTTTGCCGCAGGCCCTCTGGCCGGCACAGGAGCCCCTTCGAGCAGCCGGACAGCCATCACGACCCTTTGGCCCACGTGCTGGCCCAAACCCCTGGTAGGCAGCGGGCACATGGGCGGCCACTTTGCAGCAGAGCTCAAGTATGCGGGGTACGATGCGCTGGTCATCGAGGGCAAGGCAGAGCGTCCGGTGTGGCTGTCCGTTGCGGACAAGAAGGTGGAGATCAAAGAGGCCCGCGGACTGTGGGGGGAGGGAATTCGTCGAACCACCTATGAGATCAACCGGCTCATGGGGCCGGAGGCCTGTGTGGCCGCCATCGGGCAAGCAGGGGAAAACCTGGTTCCCATGTCTGTGGTGATGAATTCCGTTTCTCACTCCGCAGGAGGAGCCGGCGGGATCATGGGCTCCAAGAACCTGAAGGCGGTTGCCGTCCGGGGCACCGGAAGCGTAACGATTGCAGGGAACAAGGAGGATTGGGAAAAAGCCATCAAGCTGCACCTCTCGATTCTGGGAGCCAACAACCAGCATGTGGTCCCCAACAGCCCTCAGCCCTGGGCCGAATACTACAGTGCGGGTTCCAGATGGATGGCATCCAAAGGCCGCAGGTGGGAGAAATCCAACCCGGCCATAGAAACGGGGGCATGCGATCCTCACCAACTCAATCGCATCGCTTACCGGACAAACAACGCCGCCTATTTCCTGGGACCAGGGGCCTGGCAGTACACGGTGAGAGGCAACGGTTGTACCAGTTGCCCGATCCGATGCCACACGCTCATCAAGGTCCCGGCAGTGGCCGCAAAATACGGCATTCCGGAGTACGGCCAGAACACCTGCGGAGGCCTGAATTTCGGCCGCACCTTTTTCAAGTCCTTTCCGGACGGGCCAAGGGGTCAGACCTCCATCGAAGCCTGCATGGTGGGGATGCACATGACCGATGACCTGGGCCTCTGGAACAACTACAACCAGCTTCAGCGCGACTTCATCAAGCTTTACTATGACGGGACTCTCAAGAGCAAACTGGAAGACAAAGAGTTCAAGAGCTATTCGTGGGACAAATACGAAAAGGGAGACCCCTCGTTTCTTTTCGAGCTTCTGCCCAGAATCGCGAACAAGGAAGGAGAGCTTGGGACGGCTCTGGGGTTGGGCACCGGGTATCACCTGGAACGCTGGGGCATCCCGGAGGAGGAATGGAAAAAGGAGCCTGTTCTCCAGTACTGGAAAATGGGGCACCCCAAGCACCACTCCAACGAAGATGCAGGCCAGTGCGGCGTGATCATCAACACCCAGTACAACCGTGACGCCCAATGCCACTCCCACTCCAACTTCACCCGAAGCGGCCTTCCCCTGGAAGTGCAGAAGCGCTTGGCTTCCGAGATCTGGGGATCATCGGATGCGGTCGATGCCGTAGGCGCGTACACGCCCATGAACCGGGCAAAAGCGAAGAAGGCGAAATGGTCGCTCTTGAGAAAGGAGCTGCACGACTCTTTGTCCCTCTGCAACTGGATGGGGCCGTGGGTCGCTTCGCCCTTGAAGGAGAGGGGGTATCGGGGTGAGGATAGCCTGGAGTCGCTCCTCTACACCTTGGCAACAGGGGACAAGAAAAACCGCGATGAGATGGATCAGGTGGCTGAGCGGATCTTCAATCTCCACCGGGCCATCACCATCCGGGACATGGGGACCAAAGACATGCGCACCCGTCACGACACGGTTCCGCCCTGGGTGTTTGGAGATGCACAGGGAAGGCCCTCTCTCACCAAAGGCACCATCCACATGGACCCATCGGACATCGCAAAGGCGATGGATTTGTACTACGAGGAGATGGGCTGGGAAAAGACGACCGGGGCGCCCACCGCTTCAACCTATCGCAAGCTGGGCCTTGCCGGCGTGGGAGATGAACTCAAGAAGAAAGGCCTTGTCCCTTGAAGGAAGGAAAGATGCCGACCCCCCTGAGCACAGCAGAGCTTGTCCGCGAAAAGAGCAAGGCAGGTCAGCTTGTCGCGGCAGGGGAGCTTTTGCAGGGGCTGAAGCAGGGAAATCCGGGAACCGCGGATGAGAGCGAGGACGCAGTCTCGCCTGAGGCCCTGCTCGTCAAGGGGACGGCAGAACACGAAGATCTCAAAGAGATACGAGCCAAAGATGGGACCTGCTTTTATTATTCTTCCATGTTCATGAGCGAACCCTATGCACGGATCTTGTTGCACAAACAGGAAGGCGCCCCAGAGCTGATTGCAGACACGGTTCGCGAGGACTCGGACCGTTATCCCCGCCCTACCCCGCTGGATGTTTTCAAAGACTCACCCTTTGACATGAGCCAGGAGGAACTTTTTTCCTGTTTGGAGGGAATGTCAAGCCGGGAAGAGTTTCAGGATATCCGCCAGGTGTCGACCTCCATAGGCCATGTATTTCTTTACTCTTCAAGGTACCTGGAGCGAGATTATGCGCTCATGCTTGCTGAATGGGTGGATGTGGGGCAATTCGAGAACCCCTAGACGCAGGGAAAGGAAGGCACAACGCTGAAAAAGGCCGGAAAGCAAAAGAAGATCAGTCTCACGGTGAACGGCAGGCGCTGCGATCTGGAAATCGGAGACAGGCCCGGTCAGGTAAAACCGTGGGATACGCTCGCCCACACCCTCAGAGAAACTCTCGGCCTCACGGGCACGAAGGTGTCCTGCGACCACGGGGCATGCGGGGCTTGTACCGTGCTCCTCGATGAAAAGGCGGTGCTCTCCTGCATGACGCTTACCGTTGAATGCGATGGGCTGGCGGTAAAGACCATCGAGGGGTTGAGCGATCCAAAGACAGGAAAGCTTGATCCATTGCAGCAAGCCTTCATCGACCATACCGCCTTTCAGTGCGGCTTTTGCACGCCGGGCGTGCTCATGAGCGCAAAAGCGCTTCTCCGGGAAAACCCCTCCCCCGCGGAAGAAGAGGTGAAGGAAGCCCTGTCGGGAAACTTCTGCCGCTGCATC
>JALOPA010000254.1 GCA_025454125.1 Thermodesulfobacteriota bacterium | reverse complement strand
GAGAACCTTTTTAACCATGGCCGTGAACCGGGGGTCAGGGTCCAGCAACATCGCCCTTGGGAAACGGCGGCGGAGGTTTTCCTTCAGCGCTTCGGCGGTATCGCCGAAGTCGATGGAGCAGAGGCCTTGTTCGGTGGCGGCAACCAACACCCATCCAAGAAAGCAAGAAACGATGGCAAAGCGGATGGCCACATCCTGAGCGCCCTTCCTGTAGAGGGACGGTTTCATGCCGAGCGTGGAGGTCGCCTTGTCATAGAAGCGGCTGCTTGAACCGAAACCCGCATCGTACATTGCTTCGGTTACGGTCGATGCCTTTGCCAAATGCTCGCGCAGCCTGTTCGACCGGTTTTGCATGGTGTATTGTTTGGGAGTGACCCCGACGATCTTTTTGAAAAGCCGCTGGAAGTGAAACACGCTCAGACCCGCAGCAGCGGCCAGTTCCTTCAAGGAGGGCGGCGCGTCGGCCTTCTCGATCCTTCTGCAGGCTTCCAAAACGGCGCGGATTGGAGGCTGTTCCCATTCAGGCGCTTCCGGTTTGCAGCGCTTGCAAGGACGAAAACCCGACTGCTCCGCGTCCTTGCTGCTCTCAAAGAAACGGACATTCTCGCGGCGAGGCAAGCGAGACGCACAGGCAGGGCGGCAGTACACCCCGGTCGTCAACACACCGTAGACGAATGCGCCGTAAGCCCGGGGATCGCGCTTTGTTAGAGTTTCCCAGCGGTCATCGTCCGACAAAAGGATTTTCGTGTCCATCGGTTTCAACGGTGCGGACCCTTCGTGTCCCATGGAATAATCGGTCATCATATCCCAGCAAGCCTCCTTACGGTCTAGGTTTTTGCACATAGGGTAAGGCTTGGGAACTGTCCCGGCTATCCGGTTCTTGCGTAGCAATTCAAAATACTCTAACCGTGCAGGTCAATGATCGCCCGGGTGTTCGAGGGTGAACTCGGGCGTGTTTTCAATCGAAGATTGAGAAATTCTCCGGATCGGGGACATCAAGCCCCAGGTGACGACCCATCCAACCGAACTGCCCACAGACCATCTCAGCGCCGTATTGCACTGCACAGCCTTTCTTGAGGGCTGCGGCCAGCCACCGCGTGACCTTGGGGTTCGTCACCACATCCGCCACCAGGGTTTGCGGGGACAGGGTTTCCGTTGGGAAGGGTAGACGGGAATCGTCGATCATCCCCACGGGCGTGGCGTTGACAGCCAGATCGAAACCCTCCAGGGTCCGGAGCTCGAAGGAGAGCTTGATCCACTCCAATCCGTGGTCCCTTGGCACGGTCCACCTAGTGGACCTGGATGACCTCGCATTTGCTTGGGTCAATGCTTTCATGGCAGGACGAACACTTGCGGATTTTGCCCATCTCATCGGAGAAAACCTCAGTCTCTTCCCCGCACAGGTAGCATTTCAATCTGAACAGGCGGGGTTCCTTTTTTGGTGTCATCTCCATCCATGTTTTCGATATTGTCATATGCTCTAAATGAACAAGGGTTCATTATGCCTCTGCAGTTCATTACCGGTGGGAATCATAGCAGGAAGACGCGTGAAACACCAGACGAACGCAAGAGTTGCCTTGCTGCCTTTCTATGAGCCGAGAGGGGCGGGAGTGTGCTGCTCACCCTGTGCCTTAGGTTGCCGGTCGGGAGATCCGGTTATGAGTCCTACAAAATTCTCAATTGCGGCAATGGACTTCAGGGGCTGTGCTTGAAGGATGAAATGAGGGCCGTTTATCCGCTTGACTCTTAAATCAGGAATAGCCTCAGCGAAATCGAATAGAGACGATGCAGGAACAGATCTCTGGGAACTCGATTGAATGTAAAGGCAGGGAAGAGTCAACTTCGGAAGCCATTCGCGAACATCCACTTGGCTAATGAGTTTGAGTCGATGGACAAGGACCTTCGCGGGTACGACAGCCCTCACTCTTTCCCACAGGCCGATGAACAAATCCGTAGCTTCCTCTTCCCCCTGGACGATGCATTTCAACAGAAAACTTGGAAACGGAAGGTTCAAAATGAACTCCATCGGAAGACAGCTGAGAATTCTCAACAGCACCGGTCGTGGCGATCTGGCAAAGGTTGAACAAAGGATCAAGCCCTTCGCTTTGACTTGTCCTGAGCCGAGAAGGGCGATCGCCACCGGCCCTGAAAAAGACTCGGCGAGAACGATGACATCCCCCTGATCATTTTGAATCTGCTCCTTGGCGCACTGAACGGTGTCTTCAAAACTGAGAAGTCGGTCTGCCGGGTACTTAACCACCTTTACCTTCACATCCTGCGCCAACGCGCGGGCCAGAGGCTCGAATGAAATGCCGGTACCATCCATCCCCGGAAGAAAAACGATGGTTTGACCGCTCAAGGGGTTCATTAATTGTTGCCCGCCTCCGCGACCGGCATCAAGAATCCTGCGTCCTGAGAAAGCTCTATCAAACGGGTGTCCCAATATCTAGGAAGAATACACCAGATTTATCGGATTGGTGAAGCAGCGCAGCAGCACACAGATGCTGTTGGCAAGGTCATTCCACCAGCCATAATCCTCGCGCGAATATAGGTCATTGCCCGCCGAACAGGCTGCTAAGGGCGGCACGCCTTTTCGCCGTCCGCTGCCGAGCAAGGTTAGGCCTCGGTGTCGAGGACTTCCGCCGAAGGTACATCTGAACCGCTCATATCGCCGCATCTCAATGCCACCGTGCCATGTGCTGGGCGTGGGTCTTCAGGTAGGACCCGGGCTTGAAGTAGTTGTCGTAGAAATCCAAATCCAAGTGATGAGCCTGCAGGTACGTGAGGATATAGATGGTCGGCACGGTTCCAGGGAATTTGCCGAAACGGTCGAAGGTGTACTGCGCCATGGTCGCCACACAGTCCTTGAACTCCGGGCTGTAAGCCCTCGCTGCACTGCGGACCTTTGGGGTATCCTTCCACAGGCCAGGCGTTTCAGGATGGAATGGGCCGCCAGGGCCGAACTTACGCTCGGCAAGGGTCTCTACCGCGGCTCGCATGTCCTTGAAGTGCGGCGGGCAATAGCCTTCGTAAATGCCCGGCAATCCCGTGACGTTCGGAACAGGCCATCCCTCCTTCTTGTCGAAGCGGAAGCCCAGGCCGGGCACTTTCGGGTCCCCGCTGGCCCCGAGGACGGAGTACTTGTCAATTCCGGTATACATCCAGCCACCCAGTCCAAGGGCCTGCAGCATCAGCATTCCGGCGTAGCAGGAGGTCGTCAGCTCCGCCGTGCTGAAGGAGAAAGATTCACGCTCCACGACACTCAGGGGCCAGGGATGCTCCACATCGACAAGTTTGCTGAAACGTTCAAGGCCGGGGATTTTCTGCCCCTTGACGTCGTCGTAAATGCAGAATCCGTTCGAGACCAGATACGACAGCGCGTTGAGCGTCATCTGCGCAATATCTACTACCGGGATGATCAATGTCGACCCCGGCTGGTTGGCGCACCACGTGTTGTGTCCCTCGATATAAGGTTCTTTCGCCGGGAGATGGAGCCGTCCGTCTGCGAGCTTCCTGATCCGAGCCCGGTGGGCCTCGATCCAGGCATTCAAATCCATCTGCCCTTTCTCATTACGCCGCATCAGCGACGGCGCATCGCGAGTCGGGAAGTAGTAGACGCCGTGGTCGTCGGTGTAGAAGAAGTCTACCACGTGCCAGCCCGCAGGCGAGGGAAAGGTTCGCCCTCCGGCGGCCCCTGAGTAGTTGGACAGGTGCGGTGCATAGCTCTCGTCGCGGTAAATCATGTAGTGCCAGCCGGTGTTGCCGGCTGCGGCGGTGAGCACCAGCATCTGTTCAAGGGGATCAAGCGGATGCGGTGGTTTCTTGGATTTGAAGGCCAGGACCCCATCGGGGATCTCAGCGCCGGCCAGAAATCGCCGGGACCTCCGCCCATAGATCGCATCCATGAGCGTGAACTTGGCCGCATCCTCAAGACCCGGTGGATACTTGGGGATGCGGCCGAGGATCACGTTGCCTTTTTTGGTTACGGACTGTCCGAGGGCAGGCATTCTGGCGCCAGTCAACAGCCAGCCTGCGCCGACCAGCATGCCCCCAAGCATTTTTCTGCGAGTCATAGACAACCAGGAGGTAGGTTTCTTGTGTTCACTCATAGCTCCGTCTCCTTTTATGCGCGGAAGAGCCCAGTTTTTGTTTCAAGGCTATGGGCAGCCCCCGAACGAGTAAATAGGGCGGGTACTGTATTTGACAGGCAAAAGGACTGTACTTTCTGCTGAAACTGCGGAAGGAGCAATTTGAAGGAAGTCTAAGAAAAGAGGTTTGCAGGTTCTGCAAAGTGCGTGGCTGGGCAATATTGCTTAAGGTGTTTGTCAAATAGCGAAGGGTGTATTTGAATGTCTGTGCAGACAAAACACGCCGACATCTTTGATTTTGTATTCATTGATTTGTGAAAATCCGAAGCGTTCATAATAGACAATATTCTCTTGCTTGCTGGTTTCCAGATAACAAGGCACTTCTTCTCTATCGAATTCGAGTAGCTTTGCTTCGATCATTTTTCGCCCGAATCCTTGCCTCTGCAAAAGAGAATCCACTCCGATCATGTCGCATGAGTAATATTGCCCCTTAATCATCTCGGCTCTCATCTTTCCTTTAATTTTTCCGACTTCGATAAACCTGCCAATCGTTCCCAGTTTGACATGCACAAACAGATTGAGCAGACCTGCCCGAATGGGGTCCATACTTGAGCTCTTTGATCCCTTTGGAGGAAGCCAGATAGAAATACCTTCCATTTTGTTGCT
>JALOPA010000253.1 GCA_025454125.1 Thermodesulfobacteriota bacterium | reverse complement strand
ACAAGTTCCGGGACAAATCCAGCGTTCATGATCCGACTCTTGCCTGGACGGACAAGAGGAAATGCATAGGGTGAGGGAAGTCCAACCATGAAATACTGCCAGCGATGTGTTTATCCTGAAGTTGCCGTCAATCTCATTCTGGACGACGAGGGCGTCTGCAGTGCTTGCAGGGTCTTTGAGGAGTTTGAGACCCTGACGGAGGATTTTTGGGCCGAGCGCAACAAGCGATTCGACGAGTTGATCGAGCAGTATCGAAACAAGGACCAGTCCAACTACGATTGCATCATCCCGGTCAGCGGGGGAAAGGACAGTTACTTCATCACCTACATGATCAAGGTGATCTACAAACTGAACCCCCTCCTGGTGACCTACCACGGAAACAATTACCTGCCCGAGGGTCAGGAAAATCTGAACACCATGCGCAAGAGCTTCGGGGTAGACCATTTGGTGTTCGGCCCTTCGATTCAAACGCTGGTCAAACTGAACCGCTTGTGTTTCAAACGCATGGGCGACATGAACTGGCACGCCCACTGCGGGATCGAAACCTACCCGATCCAGGCGGCGGTGAAGCTGAAGATCCCGCTGATCGTGTGGGGGGAAACGGCATGGGATGTGTCGGGAATGCACTCCCCGGACGACTACGTGGAGTTCAGCGCCAAGTCGCGGCTCGAGCACAGCATGAGGGGCTTTGACTGGTATGACATGATCGATGCGGAGGAGGGCATCGAAGCAAGGGACTTGCTGTGGGCGCGCTACCCGAGTGACGATGAAATCGAGGCTGTGGGAGTGAGAGGGATCTACATCGGCAACTTTTTCAAATGGGATCCCAACTGGCATGCTCCGAAGATGCGGGACGAGTATGGATTCCAGATGGCGCGACAGCCCTTCGAGCGGACGTACCGGATGTTTTCGAATCTCGATGACATGCATGAAAACGGCATTCACGACTATCTGAAGTATATCAAGTTCGGCTACGGCCGTGCCTCAGATCACGCTTCAAAGGACATCCGGACAGGCTACATGACTCGGGAGCAGGGCATCGAAATGGTTCGCCGGTACGACCATGTCAAACCCAGACGGGATCTCGAGAGATGGTTGCAGTATGTGGGCATGACGGAGGAAGAATTCGACCGGATCGCCGACACGTTTCGCGACCCGCGGGTGTGGCGTAAAGACGAAACCGGCAACTGGGTGAAAGACAATATCTGGGAAGACGCTTCAGAGGGCTGATCGAACCTCATGATCTTTGAACATCGTTTCTTCTTTCAGTTCGGCATTCAGCGAAAGCATCTGACGGTCCTGCTGCTTCTGGGAATTCTGGCCGCCCTTTTCGAGGGGGTAGGGGTTTCCATCCTGCTGCCGATCCTGGAATACCTTCAGGCCCAAGGGGACCTCGCGAGTCTCCAAGGGGCGACGATATGGAAGAGCATTATTCAAGTCTTCACGGTTTTTCGACTGCCCGTGACCCTGACGACTCTTCTTCTCGCTGCCTTCCTGATGATCGTTTTGAGGCAAATCTCCATCTATTCCCATTCCGTGTATTCGGCTTATCTGAGGGAAAAGGTGAACGCCAGCGTTCGCGTCAAGGGGTTCAGCTCCTTCATCAGGGCGGACTATTCCTATGTCACGGAAACGGGAGGAAGCCAGGTCGTCAGTGCGGTGACCATCGAGAGCATGCGAGCAGCCAACGGATTGCTGGCCTACTACACCCTCATCTGGCACGTCATTCTTGTTGCGATGTACGTGCTGATCATGGTGCAGATCTCCTGGCAAATGACGGTCTTCGCCTGCCTGGTGCTGTCGAGCGTCTCTCTGGCCGCCAAAGTGCTGATGCAAAGGTCGGCAGCAGGGGGAAGGCAGGTTACGCAATTGAACAGGAACCTTGCCAAGTTCCTTGTGGAGAAGATCAGTGCGGTCCGGACGGTCACCCTGAACGTGGCGACAGAAAGGGAGATCAGCCGGGTCGAGGCGCTTTGCCTGCAGCTGCGATCCGAGATGTACAACCTGATGAAACTTTCGGCCAAGCTCGATGTTCTCGTGGAGCCGGTGATCGTCTTGGCCGCTCTCGTGATATTGTTCGTCGCCGTCCAGCATTTCAAGATGAGCTTGGCCCATGTGGCCTTGTTCATGTTTATCCTGATGCGCTTGATGCCCATTGCCAAGGGGTTGCTCAAGGCCCGCCAGAACATCGCGCAGGTGGAGGCCAGCATCCTGACCATCAAAGGGATGATCGAAGCGGCGCAAAAGGCAAGAAGCATTATCGGGGGTGACAAAGCCTTTGTTCGGCCGAGGATCGGAATCGAGTTTTCAGGGGTCTGCTTCCAGTACCACGAAAACGGTCCCGAGGTCCTGCACGATGTCCAGGTGGTGATCCCTGCAGGTTCGATGACCGCCATCGTGGGCCGCTCCGGAGCAGGAAAGACCACCCTGGTGGATTTGCTTCCGAGGCTGCGGGAGCCCACCCGGGGTGTGATCATGATCGATCGCGTTGCGACCAAGGAGTTCAGGCTGGATGAGCTTCGTCGGAATATTGCCTTTGTTTCCCAGGAGGACACGCTGTTCGATGATACCCTATATGAAAACATCTGCTACGGAAAACCGTCGGCGACGAGAGAAGAAGTGGAACGGGCGGCAATGAAGGCCTACGTGACCGAGTTCCTCGGCCGCTTGCCTCAAGGATATGAAACGCTCGTTGGAGAGAGAGGCGTCCGGCTGTCGGGGGGCCAAAAACAGCGTATCTCGCTGGCCAGAGCGCTTCTTCTTGATGTAGGCATCCTGGTCATGGATGAGCCGACGAGCGCGTTGGATTCCGAATCCGAGCAATACATTCAGAAGTCCATTGCAGAGATCAGGGAAAGAAGGGACACCACCCTGATCGTGATCGCTCATCGGATATCCACCATTCGCGAAGCGGACCAGATCATCGTCCTGGATAACGGGAGGGTCGTGGAGTGCGGAACGCACGGAGAGCTCATGCACGGCGATGAATGGTATGCCGAGATGACGAGGCTTCAGGTGGCCTCCTAGAGGCTTTCTATGGATCCCCGGAGCAGCGATAAAAAGGGCGAAATCGCCGTTTGGATGGCGGGTTGGCTGGCCAAGCGACTCAGGCCCTTCATTGGAGAGATGCGGAAAAGAGGCTATGAGGTTTCCGTGATCTGCTCCACGGAGGTGGACCGAAAGCTCGTGTTGAAAGAGCACAAGGAGGCCGTAAAGGAAGTCGTCTCCGTTTCAGAGGTTTTTGACCGATTCTGGGAAGAACGCCCGAAAATGCAGGTTCAGGAGGTCATCGAAAAGGCAAAAAGGAACGAGGACTGCTATCCCGAGCAACTCATCGATCTGATCAAGGCCGACCGGCATATGGGGCGAGGCTTTGTCAGAGGCGGATGGTACCCGAGGTCCCTCTTGAGCGAGTCCGTCGACTACTTCGAGTATCTCGACATGATCAACAGGATGCTCCACTTTCTCGATGCCTTTTTTTCGAGGCATCGCTTTCACGTGCTCCTGACGGAGGTGGCCTCTTTTCCGACAAAGGCCGCGTGTGTTGTGGCAAGGGCAAAAGGGGTCAAGATTCGCACCCCTCACCCTTCGCGCATCGAAGATCTCTACTTTTTTGCCCACAACGAGTTCCTGGAGATTCCGCCGCTGGAAGGACACTATCACGATATTCTGATGAACGGCGGAGGGGTTAGCCTGGAGGGAGCGACGCTTTGTCAGCAAGAGTCCTATGGATTGGCCAAATCGGAGATCGGCACTTACCTGGAGTACGGCAGCCTCCGGGTCACTCTGAAGGGGATCCTTCAGCAGCTCGTGGTCCAAGCTTACAGAAAGCTCAGGAAGTATGACGTCTACAGCCCCTACTACGTGCGGGACAGAGTCAAGGCGGTCTGGCGCTACCATCGGGGCATCAGGGAATTCGAGAAACGACAATTCCCTGGAATGAACGAATTCGATGGAAAAAAGGTCGTGTTTTACCCCCTTCAGCTTGAGCCGGAATCGGCCCTGCTGGTGATGTCGCCTGAATTCAGCCATCAGGAGTACCTGATTCATCTGCTTGCCTCCAATTTGCCTGCCGGTTGGACCTTGGTTGTCAAGGAACATCCTCTGGCCCTAGGAACTCGGCCCCCGGGGTTTTACGAAACGGTTGAAGGGTATCCGAACGTGGTGTTCGTCAAACCTCTGGACAGCGCAAAAGAGTGGTGCTCGAAGAGTCAGGCCGTGGCAATGATCACCGGCTCTGTCGGATACGAGGCGGCCATCGACGGCGTTCCCGTGATCAGTTTTGGAAAACACAATTTCATCAAGATGCTGGAGTATGTTTTTGAAGTCGATTCCCATGAAACCGTACGCCGGGCCATGGCTCGTATCGGAAGGGGCGAAATTCCCGACGAGCAGGAGCGCAAAAGGCAGGGGTGCGCCTTGAAGGAGGCCCTGAAGCGCATTTCTTTTCCTCTTGATGGAAGCCCCCAGGTCACCAAGGGGGATGAGGCAAAAGCGGCAACGGGGATGAGCCTTTTCACGGAGCGCTTGGTTGAAAGTCTGAAGGGCGAGGGCTGATCGGAAATGAAGGCGGAAAAGGAAGGCCGGGGCATGAGAGAGAACGGTGAAGATCGGCAGAAGAAAGATTTCCTCAAGGAGCGCTTGAGGGCTGAGCTCGATTTTCACAGGCAGCACCCGGATCTCTTGAGCCTGATTCCGCCGTTTCCGAAAACCCTAATGATCGACCTGACGAACGGCTGCAATCACCGGTGCATCTTCTGCACCAATCGGCATATGACCCGAAGGGTGGGA
>JALOPA010000252.1 GCA_025454125.1 Thermodesulfobacteriota bacterium | reverse complement strand
TGTCTCGGATCTCCTGAGGCTCCAACCCGTCTATAGCGAGTTGAACGCCTGTTTTCAGGAATTCGTCTTTGTCGTTCTTGATCTCCCCCTCCAAGGCCAAGATCCCCTCCTTGCGGGCTTTCTGGGCAAAGGCCACGAACCGGCTGATGATCGCTTTGACAGGCAAGGTTTTCGTGAAAAGGGCTTTTTGAACCACCTTGATCACCCCGAGAACCTCTTTGAGCGGGTAGTTGATCATGGTGGCCCCCAGAGTGCCTCCCACCGTGATCATCAGAGAGGGAAGATCGATGAAGATGCCGATCCCGCTGCCCATCGCAATCGCGATGTAGACGAGACCGAAAGCCGAACAGACACCAAGAACAGTTGCTAGATCCATGGAACCCCCCAAAGCACCTTCCTAGAGAGCAACCTTCGTGCCAGAGGGTGTGGCGAATGGAGGAGGAAGGAGGATGACAATAAAAGCGAGGAATTATAGTGAGATGGACGGCATGAACGATTGAAAACCCTGTGATCTGGGGCTTTCGGCGTCAAGGGACGTGGGGGCGGACGTCAAGATCTTGACGTCCGCCCCTGACGGCTACCGTTTCAAGTTGATGAGCTCCGTGAGCATCTGGTCCGTCACGGTGATCACTTTGGTGTTGGCCTGGTACCCGCGCTGGGTGGTGATCATTCTGACGAACTCCGTGGCCAGATCCACATTGGATTGCTCCAGGGAGTTGGTCGAAATGGAGCCCAGACCATTGGCGCCCGGCCTTCCGGTAATCGGATCCCCACTCAGCCTCGTCTCTCTGAAGAGGTTCCCGCCCTCTTTGTAGAGGCCCTGAACGTTTTGGAACTTGGCCAGGGCGACCCGGTACAGGGGAATCACCTGGCCGTTGGAGTAGAGGCCTGTGATCACGCCGTCGGGCGCTACGGTGACGGACTGCAGATCCCCTGCGCCATAACCGTTGGCGGACTGGAAGACGGTGGTGGAAGAGGATGCATACTGCGTTGTTGACAGAGAATCATTGGCCCAAACGCTTCCATTGTAACGGGAGCCGAAGTTGAGCCTTATGTTCATGGGGCTGCCGCTGATGAACTGCGGTACAAAAGAAAAGTATCCGTTATTGGCTACGGCGTCGGCATTGGTCAGAGCCGTCCAGGTGCCGTCTCCGTTATTGAGGCTGGCGGTGACGCTGTTGGCGCCTCCTGAAATCGTTCCGGAAGTGGAGTTGAATTCAATGGTCCCCCGAGCCAGCAAGCCCCGCTGGGTCGCATCGGTCACCGCCCGACTGTCTTCAGCCGGATTGCAGGTCACGATGTATTCCCACACCGGGTCTGCAGCGGTCTCTCCCAGATCAAAGTAGACCGTGATGTCATGGGTGCTCCCCAGGGAGTCGTAGACCTTGAGGGTCGTCTGGTACCCATATTCATCGCTTGATATATATTCCCCGAGCGGATCGCTCCCGTCCCATCGGCCTGCAAGGGCGGTGTTGGCCCCTGCCGAATTGTTCGTTCCATCCGCATCCAGATTGACGATGGTGGCCAACTCGTCCGTCTCCGATGGAGAAGACGTGAAAGACGACAGCCGGATATCCCCGATGGTCCCCTGATCCTGGCCTGTGTCCGGGTCAAGGGCCCAGCCCCTAACAATGTACCCCGCAGGATTGACGAAGTTGCCGTCCTTGTCAAACCTGAACTCTCCGGCGCGGGTGTAGAATTCGTTGTTTACGTCATTGGGGTCTCGGACGACGAAAAACCCCTGTCCTCCGATGGCCAGATCCGTGGTGGAATCCGTGGACTCAAAAGAGCCCTGTGCGAAACTGCTGGAAATGTCCGACAGGGAGGTTCCACGGCCCACCTGTGCCGTTCCCGACGAGGTGTTGACGGTTTGGCTCAGGATGTCCTGGAAAGTGACTCGGCTTGTCTTGAAGCCTACAGTGCTGACGTTGGCAATGTTGTCGCCAATGACCGTCATGGCATTCCCCAAGGTGCTTAATCCGCTGATCCCTGAAAAGAGCGAGCTTGTTAATGACATGGTCCTACCTCCTTTTAAAGTTGACTGATTTCGAGAATGCTGCTCGGCAAAATCTGCTTTTTTCCAACCAAGAGAAACGATTTCCCGTTTTCATGCTTCACTCCGGTCACTTCCCCTGCCACATAGGTCCGAGAAGAAACCGAACTTCCCTTCCCGTCCACCGCTTCGACCATGAAGGAATAATCTCCATCGGTCACCGTCTTCCCTGAGTTGTCTTTCCCATCCCATGGCACCAGGCGTTCCCCTTTTTCCTGCCAACCCATGGGGAGTGTCCTGACAAGGGCACCGTCCCCGTTGTAGATCGAGACCAACACGTCCGCATTTTCGTCAAGACGAAAGGTCGCGGAATCTGTGGCACCGTTTTGCACCGTCAGGGTGTTGCCTTTGCTCACGACCTTCTTGCCGATGTAGTGAACCATCTGATCCCCTTCTTGGAGCTGCAGGCTGTTCTGTATGGCCTGGAGGCTGTCGCCGACAGAGAAGAGCTGCTCCAGGCTGCTGAACTGGGCCAGCTGCGACGTAAACTCCACACTCTCCATCGGACTGAGCGGATCCTGATTCTTGAGCTGGGTGATGAGGAGTTTCAGAAACTCGTCTCGCCCGAGTTCTCCTTTGCTGCCGGTCTTCTGAGACGAGGTCGCGGTTGAAGAGAGGCCGCCGAGTTGATCCAAAGCTGCACTTTGCACGGTCATCGTTGTGATCTCCTTTCTTCGAACTAGGCCACCAGATCGACCAGGTGACCTCCAAGGAGGGATGGCTGCTCCGGCCTGCCTTCCCCCTTTTTTTCATTGAGTAATAAACCGGAGTCCTCCTGCTGACGCGAGCCGGGCCCTGAGGGGTCCCTGTGCTCTCTGCTGGACTGGTGCATGGGTTGACCTGAAGGATCATTGATCACCACTTCCATCTTTTCCACCCGGAAGCCCTGGTCCCCCAGGGTTTCTTTCAGTTCCGACACAGAGGCGAGAATCAGATCCTTGGCCTGATGCCGGTCCGTGACCATCTCGATCTTCAAGACGTCCTGGCTCCATTCAAGCTGGACTTTCAGCGTCCCCAGTTCCGGGGGATTCAAATGCATACGGAGGGTTGAGTCCCCGTTGAGCACAGCGCGGGAAATCTGTCGGCTCACCTGAGCCGCCACGTGAGCGGGGACCGGATCTTCAGAAAAAGACAAGGGCTGTGCCGGTGCAACGGCCGGCTTGGCCGGGGTTTGTTGAGGGCCTGCGCCTGCCGCAGGGTAGGATCTGGTCTCCAGGGAGGGCGTCCCGTCTTCGAATGCCGCTTCCTTTGCAGTGCGGCGGGGGGCCTCCCCCTCATTCGGGCCTTTGTTTCTGCCAGGGCCTGTCACACCCTGCTCCTCGCTCTCCGCTTTTCGAAGCGAGGAGGGAGGAGTTGATTTCTGTGGCGTCTCGTGTTGAACCGTCATGCCATCGGATGCTTGTTTTGCCGCCGGCGCTTCCACAGCCCTGGACAAAGGCTCGCCCGTGACCCTTGTGCGGCCGTCGCCGAGGCCGGCCGTTCCTGTGGCCGGTGCGGCCCTCCTGTCATCGGCTTTAAAGGACAGGATCGTTCCTGGACGCCCTGTGCCTTCCAGCCGTGAAGAGCGCTCGATCGCGGGATCCCCGCCTGCTGAAGCGAGAGGGGCTTTGGTGGCCGGTGCTCGCCCTGTTTCCGATGCTCCGGATCGGGTCTTCTGGGTGTCAGCCGGCGCGGAGTTTTCCGCCGAACCGGCGCGTCCTGCGCGACCGTCCTTTCCGGGTTCTGATTCGGACTTTGAGGTCTCTTTGGGGTTCTCGGCGACCGGTTTGCGGTGAAGCGCGGTCATCTTGAGAAACTTCTCCACATCGACCGGCCCGTTGTCCGTTGATGAAAGAGAGAGAACGCGTTCCACTTCTTTCGGCGACAAGCCCCAAAGGGTTAGGCCGGATTCAACGGCGAGTCGGGATCTGGGTTCGAGACGGATTTGCCCATCTCCTCCTGTTTCCGAAATGATCAACGTGCGAATCCTACCCACCAGGTCTCCCGTAGGCACTTTGCCCTCCGGGTAATCCGCCTTCAACGAATTGAGAAACGCGGTAGTGCGGTCCGGCGTCACACCGGAAGCGTTGAGAAGAACCGCGAGAGGCTCGAAATCACGAATCGCCCCCGTGGGGCTGTCCGCAGTCTTTCTTTTTTCCACTTTCCCTTTTCCTCGAGCCGTTTCAGACTGATCCGTGCGGATCCTGGAAGGAGTTCTCTCCAAAGGGTTCAGTCCGAGCCGTGCGCGTGCCTCCCGGATAGCGGCGGGAAAGTCCTCTCGCGAAGACTTGGAGAGACCTTTCGCCAAAATCGGGGCACTCCCTTGAGCGGGGATCAGTTTCAATAGGGACGGGTGCATCAAAGACTCCTGTGGCGGCATAGACCCTGCCGCGTTTCCCCTGTCCTTAGCAATAGATGTACCAATCAACATTTCCGGTGGAAATCTTTAGTCATTCTGAAAGGTTGCCATTTGCGGGTCAGGCCACGAGCTCCTAAAGAGTGGAGAGAGGCGGCAGAATGTTCACGTTTGGAGGGAATGGAGAGGAAGAATTTTCCTACTCGGATTTCGACCTGCCCCGGCGCGACCTTATCGGCACGTTGTTGCCCTTCATAGCGACACCGGTTCTTGTTCTGCTAACCCTATCCGATATGCCGGGTCTGGGACGGGGATTTCGAGATTCGAATTGGATTCCGGCCAAGGGCTTGAGTAAATCCTGGGGGGTATTGCGGGACGGTTTGCTACCGGGCTTTCACGAGCCCCTG
>JALOPA010000251.1 GCA_025454125.1 Thermodesulfobacteriota bacterium | reverse complement strand
GTCTTAGCGCCTCAGGACCTCAACCCTCGCATTTTCGTCTTGTCGTCGGTGAAGCCCATCGCCGGATCTGCATTGGCTGACAACTGTACGTTGGTTACCCATAATAAAGCGGAATTCGGGCGCGTCGATGGCTTGAAGATCGAAGACTGGTATTGGATTCGGAGGTTCTCTGCTGCAAGGTTATTCCCTTGTAAACCAGGGCTTCGGCACTCTCTTCGCTATCCCGCTCACGGTAGAAGATCTTCCGTGAGACGACGTAAGGCAAAACTTAAAAGCCGAGCGCACTCAGAGCGTGCGTCTTCAGAAACTCCAAAGACGCCCAAGCCGCTTCCTCTCCGCCCATTCCTGTGGTAAGGAGTGGAGAACTCAACTTCGCGGGCTGTGAAACCATGAAGATAGAAATAGTGAAGAATCTGATCAGGGAATACCTGGAGCAGAGAAAAAGAGTGGAAAGCCTGCAGGAAGAGATTCGAGGAGTCCAGAAAGAGCTGAGAGAGATGAGGGATGGTTTTGGACAGAACTCGGGTTTAGCGGCAGTATTGGACAAGGAAGGCTCTCTCTTGAAAGAGGTTATGGGGGGGAGGCGTTGTATGGAGAGGATCGAAGATTTTCTCTTCAGCTACCGTTCAAGAGACTTTATTCGTTCGCTCATCTCGTCTGTTCTCGATCTGGGGTCAGAGTATGGGAAAGATGAGCACTATCATAATCTTCTTGCGAGCCTTGTCAGCATCGTCATCCACTTTGAAGACTATCACACAGAGCGCAGGAGCCATGCCCTCCGAGAGCTCTTGCATGGTAAGGATGAGAAAGTCGAGTAGGACTGCAGGCTGGTGAATAACGCCCATCTGCCATTCGACGGGCTCATGGCCCTGAGTCACATCGAAGGGCGGCGTTACCCAGCCAGAGGCTGGCAGGCTTCATCCCTCGTCACTGCGACGTACTGAAATGTACGTCTCATTCCTTTGCAATATATGATAAAGAAGGAGCAATGGTTTATCTTTTTGAAATGGATAACCTTTTTCTCTGTTTATTTCAAAGAGCTAAACTGTCCCGCTCGCTCGAACGCCTAAGGAGAAAGACCCCATGATGCAAGTAACGGTTCCAGGCTACAAGACGCTTGTTTTTTCTCATGTGGTTCTTGACTGCAACGGAACCATTGCCTGCGACGGGCACCTCATCCCAGGTGTCAGGCAACGGTTGGAAGAGCTTTCAAAGCACGTCTCGGTCCACATCCTCACCGCGGACACTTTCGGAAGCGTCCGGAAAGAAACGGCCGGCATTCCCTGCGAGGTTGCGGTCATCGGAAAAGAGAATCAAACTCAGGCCAAAGCAGACTATGTTCGCCAGCTGGGATTTGAGAAAACGGTCGCTGTGGGGAATGGGCGAAACGATGCCCTGATGCTCAAGGAGTCCGTTCTGGGCATTGCCGTGGTCCAGGAGGAGGGAGCCGCCGTTGAAACACTCGTGGCCGCGGACATCGCATCTCGCAGCATTCTGGACGCCCTCGATCTTCTGCTCCATCCTTTGAGACTGACCGCGACCCTTCGTTCATGAGCGGGGAGAGCGGGTGTTTTGAAAGCGATTCTTGATGTTCGGCCAGTGGTTGGCGAGAAGGAGCACCGTGGTGAGACCGATGCCCGTGACCGGCAGAAGCTCCCATGACACGGCGACCGCGGAACCGGCAGCCAGAACCAAGATCATCCCTAGGGAAGCCATGAACGGAACGCGAAAGACGCCGTACCCCGCCACCCAAACCAGGCAGGACAAGGCCGAAGTCAGAGGAGACAGGGCGGCCGTGAAGCCGATGTAGGATCCTACGCCTTTTCCTCCTCTGAACCCGTGAAAGCAGGGAAACCGGTTGCCCAGAAGAAGAAACAGCCCGACCCAAGGCGTCGAGGGTATTCCCGTCCACTGAAGGGCAAGAAGGCAAAAGAGCAGAGCGCGACCGAAATCGAGGAGGAGCACGACGGCCGCCCAGAACAGCCCTGCTTGCCTGTAAACGTTGGTTGCCCCGGCATTTCCACTGAATTTGGATCGTGGATCCCCTCGGCCTGTGGCCTTCGTGACGATGATGGCAAAGTTGATGGAACCCAATAGATAGGCTGATGCGCTCAGGAGTAAAAACTCTGTTGTCACGATTCTTCTCGATGACCTTGGTGAAACCGGGCAGCCGGACAGAAAGCAACGTACCCGTGCAACCATAGCACAGCGCCGAAGCCTCTCCAAACCCTTTCTTCCGCGTTCTCTTCCTCTGCCGAGACCCGCCTTGCCGCTCCGCTGTCTCCTTGGGCCTCAACCTTGACATCCAAGCTCGTGTCCCCTATAATTGCGCCCCGGATCACGGACGCATGGGTATCCCTTCTCATCCGTCTCGCGATATCAGGAAGATCGACAGGCGGGTCTCTAGCAGGTGTTTTTCAGCTAGACATAACTCACACGGATTAGGGCGACAGTGGACATAACACAAACAAATCGGAATGGAGGTGTCGTATGAATGCGAGAAAGCGTTTGCTCTGGATTGTGCTGATCGTGAGCGCGGCTCTCTGTCTCCAGGCTTGCGGAGTGAGCATGATCAAAGGGGAGAACTGGCTCGCTTCCAAGACGGACAAAACCGAGATGAATGTCTCAGGTTCCTGGATGTCTCCGGAATGGGGTGACGGAAAGCTGATACAGCAAGGGAAGAACGTCACCGGGACGCTCGGCGACTATCCTGTGAAGGGCGTTGTCAGCGGAAATGACCTCTATTTGCTGATGTATTCAGGGGATAAAATCCACTATTTTGCGGAACTCAAGGCCGCTGACAAGAACACCTTTAAAGGACTCTATTCCGAGAAGTACGGCATTTTTGATGAAGCGAAGAACGCTCCGGTACTCAAAAGAGCCATGAGTCTTGTAAAGACAGCCCAATAGCCGCGGTCACGCAAGAAGCAGTCACCCCGGTGGACCTCCGGCCCCGTGCGTGGCGCGGCGGAGGTCCGTGATTCCCTTGTTATGCCGCTCGTTACTGCTCAGCGGCGGCTCAACGGAATCCATTGGCCGTTGACACTCCGGTCTCGCTTCCCTATACTTCGCCTACCCAAAAGGAGTTCATGACACAGAGCACGATGGATCGCGTGGTTTCTGCCAGTGTACGGAGAAAAGTTCCGTTCTATGACGTGGACATGATGAGAGTGGTCTGGCACGGCCATTACTGGAAGTACTTTGAAGAGGCCAGGCAAGCCTTGTTTACGCAACAGGGGTTGACCTCCTTTGACGAGAACGAAGAAAAAGGCTGGGTGTTTCCCGTTATCCGTGCCGAAGTGAAATACATCCACCCCTTGAGGCTGGATGATGAATTCATATGCACGGCTACGCTCAAAGAAGCCAAGGTGAAGATCGTCGTGGATTTTGAGGTGACGCGAGTGGCGGACGGAAAAGTCTGCGCCAAGGGGAGGAGTGAGCAGGCTGCCGTGAAGGTGCCTGAAACAGAGTTGGCGTTCATGATTCCCGAAGAGGTCCAGGAGATTCTTTGGGGACGCGGCAAATGAAAGAACCTGAGCCCTGATTTCTTAAGATGCGGGAATAGGCGGATGAAAAACGGCGGAAGCAGAATTGGATCAGGCAGACGGGTGGCGGTCGTGGGGATGGGAATCCGGTCGCCGGTAGGGAATACTCCGGCGGAATTTGCCGAATCTCTCCGGAAGGGCCGAAGCGGAATTCGGAAGATGAAGGAGTGGGAGGGGATTCGCCGGCTTCGCACCAGGGTGGCCGGAGTCTGCAACATCGACGGACAGGATCAGGGAATCCCCCGCAGCTTCCGGCGCAGCATGGGGAGGGTGTCGGTGCTGGCCGCCCTTTCGGCCATGGACGCGGTGAAGCAATCCGGACTGACGGAAGAGCAGTTGGCGTCCCCGGACTGCGGCATTTCTTACGGCTCTACGGCAGGGAGCACCCTCGAACAGGTGGACCTGATCGGTCGATACATCCTGAATTCCGACCTCACCGGCGCTCTGGCCTCCTCCTACCTCAAGTGCATGAGCCACACGTGCGCCGGCAACCTCTCCACTCTTTTCGGTCTCAAGGGCCCGTTCATCGCTTCCTGCACGGCCTGTGTTTCCGGGTCACAAGGCATTGGATTCGGATACGAGGCCATTCGCAACGGCAAAGCAGAGATCATGATCGCCGGTGGCGCCGAAGAAATGCACGTCCTTCACGCGGCGGTGTTCGACCTCATGCTGGCCACCTCTTCCCGGTACAACGATGAGCCATCGAAAACACCGAGGCCCTTTGATGCGGATAGAGACGGTCTCGTGGTGGCGGAAGGGGCAGGGACCCTGGTGCTCGAGGAATACGAGCATGCAAAGCGCCGGGGGGCCCAGATTCTCGCAGAGGTCGAAGGCTTCTGGACCAATGGGAGCGGGGTGCATCTCACGGATTCGGACGCCCTGTCCATCGAGCGATGCATGCGCCGGGCCCTTTGGGAAGCGGGAAGGAACCCTGAAGACATACAGCATGTGAACGCTCACGCTACGGCGACGGCCAATGGGGACGAGGCTGAGGCGGTGGCTATCCACAGGGTTTACGGATCCCACGCCTCGGTCACATCCATCAAGGGGTACACAGGCCACACGCTGGGAGCCAGCGGAGCCATAGAGGCCGTTGGAACCATTCTCATGATGAGGGAAGGCTTTATTGCGCCGACCCTGAATCTGGAAAAGCCGGATCCACAACTCCCTCCCTTGAACCATGTTCTGGCGGAGCCGGTCAACAGACGCGTCACCGTGGCCGTAAACAACAACTTCGCTTTCGGAGGCATCAACACCTCCATGATCCTGAGTCTCCC
>JALOPA010000250.1:1027-5856 GCA_025454125.1 Thermodesulfobacteriota bacterium | reverse complement strand
GGAGAAGATCGGTGTGATGATCGAGGCCCAGCACCATGAGGTCGCAACAGGCGGGCAATCGGAAATCGACATGCGCTTCTCTCCTCTCGTGCAGATGGCGGACAGCCTTCTCAAGTACAAGTACGTCATCAAGAATGTGGCCAAGAAGCACAACAAGACCGTGACCTTCATGCCCAAACCCCTGTTCAGCGACAACGGCTCCGGCATGCATGTTCACAGCTCCCTGTGGAAGGGAGGCAAGAACCTCTTTGCCGGGGACGGCTACGCCGGTCTGTCACAAATGGCCATGTACGCCATCGGCGGGGTCCTGAAGCATGCCCCGTCGCTTCTGGCGATCACCAGCCCGACCACCAACAGCTACAAGCGGTTGGTTCCTGGTTTCGAAGCCCCGGTCAACCTGGCTTATTCCAGACGGAATCGAAGCGCAGCGGTTCGCATCCCTCTTTACTCCAACTCGCCCGCAGCCAAGCGGTTGGAGTTCCGGTGTCCTGACCCGAGCTGCAACCCCTATCTGGCATTCTCGGCCATCCTCATGGCCATGCTTGACGGGATTCAGAACAAAGTGGACCCGGGCGATCCGCTGGACAAGGACATTTACGATCTGCCGCCGGAGGAGCTGGCCAAGGTTCCCCACACCCCGGGTTCCCTCAGGGAAGCCCTCAAGGCCCTTGAAGCGGATCACGCCTACCTTCTGAAAGGGGATGTGTTCACTTCGGATGTGATCGAGACCTGGATTTCCTACAAGATCGAGAAAGAGGTTTTGGCTGTCGAACTCCGACCCCATCCCTGGGAGTTTGCGCTGTATTATGATATATAGATCAGACTCAATAAGCGACTTGACCTAGTGGATTTGACACAAATCCCTCCATCCCTCCCTTTACTAAAGGGGGGATGGGGGGATTTTCATGTCCTAAGGGTGGTTGCCTCCAGGCGTGAAAGACTGTGTTATACTGTAGATGGATTACTTCCGGAGGAGCGGGGGAGTTGGAGAGGAGCGAAGAAAAACAGCGGGCCGAACACTTGGCGCGGCTGGGTGAGCGGTACTCCCGGATCTTCAGCGCAAAGGATGTGGATCGCCACCAGACAGCCCTGGGCCGTCTGTCGCCCCTGCATCCTGTAGAGATCCTGCTCGATCCGAGAAAGGACGGAACCCTGGAGTGCACGGTTCTGGCTTTCGATTATCCTTCCGAATTCTCGCTCATCACGGGAACGCTGGCAGGCATGGGCTTCAGCATCGTGTCGGGAGAGGTGTTCACCGACGAGGGGATTCCCCGGCTTGTGGCGAAGAGGAAAAGCGGCCAGAAGGAGGACCTTGGGAAGAGGCGCCGAATCATCGATTATTTCTCCGGGGTGTTGGACACGCCCCTGCCCCTGGAGACCTGGGCAAACAAACTTCGCTCGCGTATGAAGACGGCCATCCTCCTTCTGGAAAAAGGGGATGAGCCTTCGATCACAGAAGCCAAGCAGCAGGTCAATGAACTCGTGGTCCGGAGGTGGGCTCCGCCTCAAAAGGGTTTCACTCCCGCGCCCAATCCCGTGGAAATCCACGTGGACGATCATGCAGGCGCGTTCACCCGCCTCAGGGTCATCTCGGAGGACACGCCCGCTTTCTTGTATGCCCTGACCAACGCCTTGTCTCTGCACGACGTTTCAATCGAGCACGTGAAAATCCGAACGATTCGCGGCCGGGTGGAAGATGAAATCGATCTCGTCGACCTGAGGGGTCGCAAGATCGAGGATCCGGAACTGCTCGACCGCGTCAAGTTCTCCGTGCTGCTCACCAAGCAATTCACCTATTTCCTCGGCGCAGCGCCGGACCCCTTTACCGCTCTTTCCCGGTTCGAGCAAATCGTGAGGGACGTGGTTCAGAAGAAGAAGGAACAGGAGTGGCTGGGTCTCCTGACGCAACCGCGCCTGCTCAAGGATCTTGCCAAACTCCTCGGCGCCAGCGACTTCCTTTGGGAGGACTTCATCCGCCTCCAATACGAGACCCTGTTTCCCATGCTGACCCCCTATGTGCGAGGCCAGACGTTCTCCAGCACACCGGAGACCCTGGCCCGAAGAATGGGCGAAGAGCTGAAGGGTGCGGCAACCCTGGAGGAGAAGGGGCAAAGGCTCAACCGGTTCAAAGATCGCGAGATCTACTTCATCGATCTCGATCACATTCTTCATCCGGAAGCTCCCTTCGACTCCCTTGCCTTGTCTCTCACCAGATTGGCGGAGCGGGTCGTCGATGAGGGAGCAAGAATCATCTATGAGGATCTCGCCGCTCGCTTCGGAAGACCAAGAACGGTCGCGGGTCTTGAGGCAAGATATGCCATCCTGGGGCTGGGAAAGCTCGGCGGCGCTGCGCTGGGGTACGCCTCGGACCTGGAGCTGCTGTTCGTGTACGGTGACAGCGGCACAACCGACGGAGACCGGCGTATGAGCAATGCCGAGTTCTTTGACCGCTTCGTCAAAGGGGTGACCGGCCTGATCAAGGCAAAGCGGGAAGGAATCTTCCAGCTGGATCTGCGCCTCAGGCCCTTTGGAAACGCCGGCCCGCTGGCGAGCAGCCTCGACAGCTTCTGCCGCTACTATGGCCCTGAGGGCCCCTCTCATTCCTACGAGCGCTTGGCCCTGGTTCGCCTGAGGGCGATCGGGGGGGATCCTGACCTGGGCAAGCAAGTGGAGCGGCTCAGGGATGAAATCCTCTATTCGTCCGGCCGCCTGGATCTTCAGGAACTGAAAGACCTTCGGGAGAAACAATTCAGGGAGAAGACCGGAGCGTCGAGGCTCAATGCCAAATTCAGTCCCGGAGGGCTGGTGGACCTGGAGTACAGCGTTCAGGTTCTTCAGGTGACCTGCGGCAAGGAAATCCCTTCCCTCAGAACGCCTCTTCTCCGTGAAGCCCTGGAGATCCTCCCCGAGCAGGGGGTTGTCTCGGAGGAAGAATCGGCTCGACTCATCAACGCTTACGCTTTTCTGAGGCACCTGATCAACAGCATGCGCATGCTTCGCGGTTCCGCCGTGGATCTTTTCTTTCCCCCTCAGGGATCGCCGGAGTTCGCTCATCTGGCGCGACGCATGGGCTATTCGAGAGGCGGTCCTCTGGACCCTTCCGAACAGCTTCGCCTTGATTTTGAAACCCACTCGGCGGCGGTTCGGGTTTTTGTGGAGCGCCATTTCGGCAGGGATTCGATCCCGGGCAGGGCTGCGGGCAATGCGGCCGACCTCGTCCTTTCGGATCACGTTCCCCGTGAAATCAGGGAGTCCATTTTGCGCGAGAGCGGCTTCGATGAACCTGAACGAGCCTACACGAACATCAAGAGCATGGCCGGAGGGGGCTCCCGAAGAGCGACCTTTGCCAAGCTCGCGCTTCTCGCTTTTGACATCCTGAAGAGAAAGCCGGACCCTGACATGGCCCTCAACAATTGGGAGCGTTTTGTCCGCGCCCAGGTGAGCGCCGACTTCCATTACAGCCTTCTCCTGTCACAGCCCATGCGCCTTGAACTCCTGCTCGGGATCTTTGCAGGGAGCCAGTTCCTGGCCGATGCTCTGGTGCGCAACCCGGGTTTCCTCGACTGGGTTGTCGCTCCCGATATCCTGCACAGGATCCGCGAGACAAAAGATATCGAAGAAGAGATTGGCCGCGTAGCCTCAGGGTGCGCGAGTCACGGGGAATGGCTCAACCGGTTGAGACGGTTGAGGCGTCGGGAAATGCTGCGCATCGGGATACGGGACATCTGCCTCGGCGTCTCGACACGCGAGGTGATGCTGGAGCTGTCGAGGCTGGCGGAGGCTTTTGTTCAGGCTGTATTGCAAATGAGAGTGCGGAAGCAGCCGGAAATGAAGGACCGTTTCTGCGTCCTGGCCATGGGAAAGCTCGGAGGCCATGAGCTGAACTACAGTTCCGACATCGATCTGCTCGGTCTCTGGCGTGATGAGGAAGGGGAAGCCGAGCCGGATAAAAAGGCCTTTTTCGCGCGGCTCATGGAAGACCTTCGAGGGGATCTCTCCAGCCACACCGAGGAGGGGGCTGCCTACCGGGTCGACTTGAGGCTGAGGCCCTTTGGCCGTGACGGGGAGCTGGTTCCCTCCCTGTCGTCGCTGGTTCGATATTACACGGATACGGCATCGCTCTGGGAAGTCCAGGCCGCCCTCAAGATGCGCCCTGTGGCCGGAAACCTGGGCCTCGGCTACTCGTTCCTCGAAGAGATCCAGCCTGTTCTTCTGAAACAATGGAGGAAGGAGGATGTTGCCCGATCCATCGAAAGGATGCGGACGGTCGGGGTGAAGGCCCATGGGACCGCCACACCGGACGTGAAGAGCGGCATGGGCGGACTGAGGGACGTGGAGTTTCTCGTGCAGGGGCTGCAGCTGATTCACGGAGCACGGGTTTCCTCTCTACTTGAAGGAAACACGCTCAATGCTCTGGAGCTTCTCGGCAAGGAAAACATTCTCCCTGAGCCTGTGGCCCTCGGTCTCAAGGAGGATTACCTGTTTCTGCGCCGGGTGGAGCACTGTCTTCAGATTCTTGAAGACCGGCAGATTCACGCGATCCCAAAGGACAAGAAAGAACTCAAGGCCCTGGCCCGCAGGCTGTTGGGCGCGGATGCAACCGTGGAGCAATTCATGGAAGAATTATCAGGCTGCCTCCAGCGCATTCATGGTGCTTATTCAAGGTATCTCATGGATTCAAGGAGGTGGTAATGTTCAAAAGTGTTTGCATGAGATCGAGCTGTCTGGGCAGGGCCAGGACCTTCCGGATAATTCCCCTATTCTCAGATCTTGCGCAAAACCAGCTTCTGAGTACTGCCAGAAGAATCAGCCCGGTGATCTGGCTCGCA
>JALOPA010000250.1:0-1002 GCA_025454125.1 Thermodesulfobacteriota bacterium | reverse complement strand
GGATCTGCTCAATCACTTGTTGTCGAGGCCGCGCGCGGCTTTGACAATGCTGCGGATGATCATCCGCAGCATTAGCACCATCGAATGAAACGACGGAGGACCAGGAATGAACTCATTCGAGCGGCTCGTTCGCGCGGTCGTCATCCAGACGCTCCGTGACACTGGGTTGGCCCCATCGGCCGCGCAGATCGCCGGCACATTGAAGGCCTCTGAACCCGACATCTCTTCGGCACTGCACTCCCTAGCTGAGAGGCACAGACTTGCGCTTGTGCCAGGAACCGACAAGGTGTGGATGGCCCATCCGTTCTCCGGCGTAAAGACTGATTTCGTGGTCTCTATCGGTAAGCGTCGCTGGTTCGCCAACTGCGTGTGGGATGGTCTGTCGATACTCGCGCTGCTCGGTGACGGAAACCTCGACACCCACTCGCCGGCCACAGGCGCGCCCATCCAGTTTAGGGTATCTGACGGCCATGTTTTTGGCGAAGCCCTGGTCCACCTTCTTGTGCCGGCTCGGCGTTTCTGGGACGACATTGGATTTACCTGAGCGAACATCACCGCCTTCCGGTCGGAAGGTGAGTTGGATGGTTGGCTTAGGTCCCATGGCTACCACAAGGGAGAGATCGTCGTCCCCCAGACCCTATACAATCTCGGTGCTGACTGGTACGCCACGCGCCTTGAGGTTGATTGGAAACCGGCCAACGCAGAAGAGGCTACGGCCCTGTTCGCGAAGCACGGGCTGGTCGGCGAGTTCTGGTCGTTAATCTAGCAACGGTGCTCAGTCCATCCGACGCCAAACCCGCGTGGGGGCCGGGGTCGGACCTAATGGTCCGGCGTGGTCCGGGGTCCGACCCGACCAAAACCAAAAACCAAAGGGTTTCGCGTTTCCTTTTTGGTTCGCGCAGACGGAAAGCCTGCCCATTTCCAAGGTAGTATTTCTCAAGAATGAACCCTTCGTTGGATACAATGATTTCCTTAATCGTCTCTTTGGTGATCATGCCATTC
>JALOPA010000249.1 GCA_025454125.1 Thermodesulfobacteriota bacterium | reverse complement strand
CCTGAGTGGGATGCGGGGTCGCTGCCTGAGGGCTGCACGCTCTTAATCCCGTTCCAGGATCCGAGCAATGTCGGAGCGGTCATCCGTTCCGCTGCTGCTCTCGGGGTCGCAAATCTGGTGCTCCTGAAGGAAGCCGCCCACCCATTTCACTACAAATCGACAAGGGCCGGGGGAAGCGCGCTGTTCAGGGTCCCGATATTCGCGGGGCCGTCCGTCCAGGAATTAGGAAGGGCGAAATCTCCGATTATTTCCCTCTCTGCCGATGGAGACGATATCCGCAACTTCAGATTTCCGGAAAGGTTCTGTCTCTTGCCCGGCGTGGAGGGGCCCGGCCTGCCGCCGGAGGTCCGCCATCTGAAATCCCTTTCAATTCCAATGGAGCGAGGGGTTGAATCCCTCAATGCAGCGCTCGCCACCGGCATCGCCCTCTATGAATGGCGAAGGAACAGGGGTGCCCGAGGTATATCATAGAGACGTTTTTCTGCTTTGTGCCTTTGCGCCTCTGCCCCTTTGTCCCTCAGTACTCCACTTGTTTCTTGACACTGCTACGCCCGAGGGGTAAAAGGCTGTTTTAATTTTTTTAAAGGAGAATGCTCATGGCATCCAACACGCAGAAAAGGAAGAAGATCATGAAGAACAAGGCGAAGCCCAACAAGGCGAACCTTAAAACCGACGCGAAGCGCACGCAGAAGAATCAGGAGATATTGAAGAAGCTTGCCGGAAAGTAGAAAGAAAAGGTCTGGAGGAGGGTAAGAGAGAAATCGTTTATCCAGAGCGATTGTTGATCAGCTTCGTTACCTCCCTCTCAAAGCCGTCCGCCATTTTCTCCCAGGAATAACGTTCTTCAACAAATTTCCTACAAGCCTGAGGATCGAAGCGATATTTTGCGGGCTGATTGATCACATCCTCGATTTTTGTTTTCATATCCTTACTGCGGGTCCCCGCGAACAGAAGGTCTCTGTCAAATAGTCCGACAGTCTCCGGGATCGCACCTATCGGCGTGCCGAGGACGGGGGTCCCGCATGCCATCGCTTCGAGAATCACCAGGCCGAAACCCTCCAGTTCTCTCGTTGGAAGAACAAAGAAGTCGGCGGCCTGATAATATCGAGGTAAATCCTCCTCTGAAACGCGGCCAAGGAAACGGACGCTGCCTTCCAGACCGTAACCGTGGACCATCGCCTGCAGGGACTCCTTTAAGAATCCCTCCCCACCGATAAGCAGGAGGGCCTTTTCTCTCAGAACATTGCTCTGCTTGAAAGCCTCAATGAGGTTTTCAATTCCCATCCGCGGGACAAGATTTCGAACCGTGAAAAAGATGGTCTTGTGGAGGCCGATATCCAGCTCTTTCCTGACGGGGTTCTTTCCGCTTTCGCGAACACGGAACCGATCGAGCTCAATGCCTGCCGGAATCATCACAACCTTCTCTTGTGGCAGATGGTGGATCGCAGAGATCTGCTCAGCGGAATAGCGGCTCAGGACAAAGATTTTCAGAGCTTTGGAAAGAACTCGCTTTTCCATCTTTCTCATGAAGAACGCTACGGCCGTCGCAGACCATGGAGTTCTCCCTTTCAAGTCCCGTTTCTTGATCAAGTACTCTTCATGCCATGGTGAATGGAAGCATTGCACGAAAGCTGTCTTGCGGATGGAACTTGAAAGAAAGGATCCCAACGCGACTAAGCTTTGATGAGCGCAGACAAGATCAAAGTCGGTTTCGTGGCTCGACCTTTTGGCCTTGCCATAGGCGTTCTTGATTTCAGAGAGAAAGAAGCTTACGCCTGCGCCGGCCGGCAGGTCGAATCGATGCGCAAAAAGATTGGCTTCAATCTCTTGGTAAGAGGGGAGGGTTTTATCAGGATTGCGCGTGAGCACATGGACTTCATGCCCTCTTTTGCAGAGCTGATGGCTAAGGTGATAAGCGACCCTGCCGGCTCCGCCGATTGTGTCGGGGAAGAAGACATCTGCCAGCATCAGGATTTTCATCATCTCGGTATCCTTTCTTCAGGACTGGAATTGCGGCTTGGTGTGCCATTCAATGCCGCCATCGATCATCTCGCGGAGCGGATTCTCCAGGATTCTGGGGTAACTCTTAGACGCTGCGTACTGCATTTCGTTCACGGTCCTAATCTAATTTTAGCGAACATAATCGATCCTAGCAAGCACAGCATACTTTGGATATCAGTTTTCTAGCCACTGACTCCAGCAACATTTACAGAAAGAATTTTTCGTGCTATGTGATCAAAATTCATAATCATTTGTCCGTATGCAGTTCTCGATCCGTCCGTATTTTCAGCATGCCCAGGCATTCAGGCGGAATTCTAGTGGGATGAACGTGAAAAGCAAGGGAAGAAAAGTCGGATGGCTTTTGTTGGGGATTCTGCTCGCTGCGTTCTTAGGGCGCGTCGTCTTCTGGGTAGCAATGGATCCAAGCTCTTACCATCAGAGGTCAGACGCTTTTTTTTACCAGAGAACAGCGGAGTCGATTGCGAAAGAGCTGTCTTATGCTGAGAACGGAATCCCAACGGCGCAAAAACCTCCTCTCTATCCTCTTTTTGCAGGGCTACTGCTTCACCTTCTTGGCAACCAAACAGGTGTTATTGTGGCTCAGTATCTGTTCGGTGTTCTCTCCGGTATCCCCATTTTTTTGCTGGCTCGAACGTTTCTAAAAGACCAGAAAGCGCTCTTGCTGACGGCGGTGTATGCCTTTTATCCCAAGAGCTGGCACTGGGAGTCCGGATTCATGTCCGAACCTCTTGCTCTGTGGATCATTAACCTTTTCTTTCTTCATATCTATGGCTACTGGCGCAAGGGCAGGATAACGAATTTGTGGCTTGCCTCCCTTTGGGCGGGGCTGGCTTTGCTGACAAGGACAGCTTCTGCGGTTTCTCTGGTCTTAGTTCTTGCCTACGCAACCTGTCAAGGGCGGGTTACGAGGAAACTGGCATCATCCTTGAGTTGCATCGGTATTGTTGCGTTGGTACTCAGTCCTTGGGTGATCCGCAATTTTCTCACTCTGGATTCCTTCGTCCCCACAACGACACAAGTAGGTCTCACTCTGTACAGTTCTTACGTTAGCTGGGGGTACGACATGTCGATTGTCAATATTCTCCCCGAGGATCAGACTATCCTCGATCAGCTGGAAGGAGAGGTAGAGAAAGATGCATATCTCTTGAAACGAACGATCAGTTATCTGGCGGAACAACCGCTCCAAGTGTTTGCTTTAATACCGATGAAGATCAAGGATTACCTCCATCCATTTCATGGTCGCTGGTATCCGCTCAACATGGGTTCAAAGTACGATTTGCCTTATGGGATCCTGACATCTTTTGCGTTCCTGGGTATTCTCTGGACCAGAAAGGCTGGGAATACTCTGGCGAATGCGGCGTTTCTTTTTGTCCTTGGAGGCATTGCATCCGCTATTGTATCCCATGGAGAAATCCGTTACGGCTATTTGATGACCACTCCCCTCTTTTTGCTGGCAGGTTTTTGTTTTGCAGAACAGATTCAGGAAAGACAAAAGGGGTATCTTCTGCTGATCGTGGCCCTGAATGTTGTCTTGTGGGTGGCGGGAATAGCCTTCAAGTGAAACATTACTCGGAGTCATGCGTGCACTTGACTATTCAGAAACGAAGCGCTTGAGAAGCGAACCTTGCGGTCAAGGATGAAACCCGTTTTCGAGACCGGAAAAATCGAAATGTCAGGTTCCTTCCTTCTCCTTATGCAAAGACAATGAATTCATGTGATTTGCTAAAATCCCGATTGCATAGGAAAGCTGGCAAAGAAACCAAATCGGTTTAAGAGTGATCAGGGCGCTGAGGAGCCGTGCGGGAAATCGGAGCACTCGGAAGTGAATCCCATGTCGAGGGCGAAAAGGTCCATGCTGGGTCGGGGTCTCAATGGCCCATTGCGGAAAATGCTGATTTACAAATCCGGCATGTTTTCCGTTTCGATAAAACTGTCTCAGAAGACCTTCCAGAGTGACGGGTGGAAGGTGAGAATAGAAAGCGTCGGGGACAACGACAACTCTGAAACCGGCTTTTCTGAACTCCTGGCGAAGGTAGGGGTCAAGGCCTCTTGGAAGGAGTTCATTTTCTCCTCCCACTTGCTCGAATGTATCGCGTCTGATCATCAGTAATGGATGTTCGGCCAAGTCCGAATCCTTGATTTCCGACACCGGCGGTGTTGACCTTCTCGGGATCTCATACATCGCCCGTCGAACAAGCCAGGGTGCATCAAGGGGAATCGTGTTTATGCCGCCCGCCATACCTATCGCGGGATAGTTTTCCACAACAGAGACTAGCTTGCCAAAAGCCCCTTTGTCCGGAAGGGCGGTGTCATCATCCAGTGTCAGCAGGAACCTCCCTTTTCCGAGTGCGGCTCCTACATTGATGGCGCGCCCTTGCCGGGGGTCGCCTTTGATTACGATGACTTCAAAATCGGGCAGGGTCTGGAAATCCAGCTGATGAAGAAGGTTTTCAAAACGACCGTCCCGATTCGCATCCATGGTGGGGATCAAGACGGACACGCGTATGCCATGTGACCGTGGTTGAAGACAGCTGTATTCGCCTGGTGAGGGATCAGGGTGAATGTACCGGACGAAAGGGCGTTCGACCAAAGCAGCCCTTTGCCACGTTGCCCGGCGAAAGATCTCGATCAGGCTAGAGGTTTGTTCCATCAAGCGTGTCCCCGCGGCGAGCCATCTGCTCCAGAGAGACGGTGTGACTCTGTCCATCCAGCCATATCCTAGCCATATCCTCGCCCAAACTTCAAGCACGATGAGACTCCAGATCCGGTGCCCCAGATTGTATTTCCCCTGCCGATGCATCTCTAACAGCAAAAGGGCTTTTTCAGCGCTGACAATTCCCCGTGCGGTGAAAGGCTCGGAGGAGAAGAGAGCCTCTGCCGTACCGCCTAAAGGGCCGCGCAGCCAGGCGTCAATGGGTATGGTAAATCCCTGTTTGCGAGGTCTAAGCACGAGGGATGGCAAATACCGCTCCGCCACCTTGCGGAGAAGATGCTTTCCACGGCCACGGCGAAAACGCATGTGGAAAGGAAGTCGAAAGAGCCATTCCAGCAGTTTGTGATCAAGCAGCGGAACACGGACCTCGAGGCCATGAGCCATGCTCATACGGTCGACTTTGAAAAGCACATCGTCGGGAAGATAGGCACGCAAATCACTGTAGAGGAACCGTTCGGGTTCCTGACGCACCGGCGCTTCAAGCAAGAAGTCCATGAGATGTCGTGTGGGATCTTTCTCGAGCTTTGAAGAAAACTCCGGCGTGTAAAGCCAGTGACGGAAGAGGACAGGGGTGGTCATCCTGCGGAGGTATCGCAACGATGGAGGAGACGCGAGGTCGAAGAGCAGTCTTTTTAGAAATCCGGTGTTGCCCCTCTCGTAAAGCCATTCCCAATTCTCCGGTTTCCAGGGGACGGGAACTCGGGGTAAGACCAGAGCAAAACGGGTCCAATCGTATCCGGCAAAAGGCTCATCCCCCCCGTCCCCGGAGAGTACGACTTTACCATTCTTGCTGGCGAGTTCAGAGACGAGAAAGGTTGGGAGTACGGAATTGTCGAACAAAGGCTGTTCCAGGTGCCATACGAATCGAGGCACCCATCTGGCCAGATCTGGCTGTGCGAGTTCTTCATGGTGATGCGAGCCCACGTGCTTGGCGACGGCTCTCGCATAACCGCGCTCGTCTCGGCCTTCTGAGAATCCGATGGTGAACGTTTCAAGCGGTTCCCGGTTATGTTTTTGCGCGATCGCTGTGACGAGACTGGAATCAATGCCGCCTGAAAGAAACGCGCCTACCGGAACATCGGAGACCAAGTGATGGCGGACACTTTCATTGAGGAGACTGTCCAGTTCGTCCACCAATTCTGATTCCTTATTGGTGAGGATGGGTTCAAGAAAAGTTGGCTGCCAGTAGTGAGAGACTTCCAGCAGCCCCTCGCTCCACAAGATCCGTTGGCCAGGGAGCAGCGCGTTGATACCTTTAAAGATCGTCCGTGGTCCAGGAACGTAGCCCAGAGTCAGGTATGAATCCACGGCAGAAGGATCTAAAACGGCATGCATCGATGGATGCAGAAGAATCGATTTGATCTCCGACGCAAAGACGATTCCGTTATCCAAGGGAGCATAGAATAAGGGTTTCACGCCGATGCGATCTCTGGCCAGGAGCAATCGCGACCGGTTCTGGTCCCAAAGCGCGAAGGCGAACATGCCTCGAAACTCATCGAGGCATCCCAACCCTTTTTCTTCAAAAAGATGAAGAATCACTTCGGTGTCA
>JALOPA010000248.1 GCA_025454125.1 Thermodesulfobacteriota bacterium | reverse complement strand
AAGGCCAGATCTACATCGAGCCGCAGACGAACCACGACGAATCGGCAGGGCGCGGAGGCGGCCGGGGTGTCTGACCCAGCGACCGCAAAAGGTTGGTGGCTTCACGGAAGGAAGTTGACGAAGTGGAAAAAGATGCCGTTTACAGCATGCGAATGAGCAGCAAAATCCGCGATGCCCTCCGACGGGCCGCCAAAAAGGAACGGCGCACGGTCGCGTCACTCCTGGACAAGGTGATCACCGATTTCCTCCAGAAAGAAGGGCTTTTCCCTGGCCCGGAGCTGGGCGGAGAAAGGCGCCGGTTCCCCAGAAAAAAGATCACCCTGCCGGCCACGACGATCCACGGAGCAGGAAAAAAGGCCGAGACGTATCCCGGGGTGATCCTGGATATTTCCAGAGGCGGGATCCTGGTGACCTACGCCAAAGGGAGTGAAATCCAATTCACCTCCAGGGGGGAGTTGCCTCGCTTCAGGGTCTGCTTTCAGGCGCCCCAAAGCCGGAAAGAAATCCATTTCGATTGCATCGCGCGCCACATGCGGGACACGGGAGAAGCCATTCAGGTTGGGGCGAACTTCAGCGACCCGAACGAGAAGGATCTTCAGAGGTTGGCTCCCTATTTGATGTAGGGCCGGGATTCGAAAGGGACGAGGCCATGCGGTCACGATGTTCCCCAAATGTATTGCAAAAAATGCATAATGAAATACATCCGAGAGCAATCCGCTTGCTGAAAAACACAATTCTTCCGTCACTCCCGCGGAGGCGGGAGTCCAGAAAAGCCAGGAAAGACTGGATTCCCGCCTGCGCGGGAATGACATCACAGACCTCAAAAACGGGTTGTTCAGCGGCCTGTATTGGGCTTAGGGGTTACTCCTGCACCTTGAGGGCCTGGGCCTCTTTCGGTGGTCACAAGACGCAGGAAAACACTTTTAGTCTCTCCTCCACGCCGAGTGGACGGTGGGAGTGGGCAGGAGACTAGGAAGAGGAGACCTTGATGGGCGTTTATCAGAAGCTGGAGGAAAGAAACGGTAAGGGACGATCCTTCGCCAGGAACAGGAAGGGCTCGAAGAGTGCCGGGAAGTTCGATGATCGTGAAGGTCCGCCTCTCCAGGGGAAAGCGGAGTCCGGTGCGACGGCGTCAGGACGATCCATCGACATGACCTTGGGGCCGCATTGGGACCAGATCGAGGACGTGAGGAGAAAAACCCGCGCCTTTCTCAAAAACCAGGGGTTTTCCAGGGAGCTCATCGACGCGGTCACGATGGTGAGCAGCGAGCTGGTGGAAAACGGCTTGAAATACGGGTGCTTTGAGGAATCCGGGGAAAGCCTCACCTTCAGCCTCGCCATCGTTGAAAAGAACGTCATCGTCGAGGTCACGCACCCCACCAATGCGAGCTCGGCGCCGCACCTGCGAAGGCTGGACAAGGCGATCCAGTGGATCCGGGGGTTTCAGGATCCGTTTCAAGCCTACCTCGAAAAGCTCAAGGAAGTGGCCCGTCGGCCGATCGGCGACACGGAAAGCGGGCTGGGCCTGGTCCGGATCGCGTATGAAGGCAAGTCCATCATTGACTTCTTTGTGGCGGAAGACAACGCACTGAACGTATCCGCGGTGGCGGGTATCGAAAAAGGGCTCTGGAGGTAACCATGGCAGAGACGAAAACATTCACCAGCAATTTGCTTGAAATCAAAGTGACGGAAAACGAGGACTCCATCCGGCTCGCGTGGTCCGGAAAAAGCATCGATCGGGAGCCCGGAAAATTCATCAGTCCGATTCTTCTCGACATCATCAAGAGAAGCACCGATGCGGGAAAACGGGTCATCCTCGACTTCTGCAAGCTGGCCTACATGAACTCCTCCACCATCACGCCCATCATCAAGGTGCTGGAACGGGCCAAGAAGGGCAAAAACAAGATCACCGTCTTGTATGAGAAGACCCTGAGATGGCAGGAGGTGAATTTCTCCGCGCTCAGGATATTCGAAACCAGCGATCAACGAGTGGAAATCAAAGGAACGGCACGATCATGAACCTCGCAGACCACAACACCAACGCTTATCTTGTCACAGAGGCCGACAGGATCCCCATTCTGGCCTCCTGCGGGTCCAAGCACACCGTGCGGATCCGGTTCTTGAACGGAGACCGCTTCGACGACGGCTCGCAGTTCTGCAACTTTCAGATTCGGTTCAACGGGACAGACTTCCATTTGGGCCCCTGCCGCCTGAGGAGAAACCCCCAGACGGACGGCGACGGCGCCAGCCTTGCTTTTCTCGGAGACGTCTACAACCTGGAAACCCTGTTCACCGAAAAGAAGCTCATCAGTCTCCGGGACTCCTTTTCCAATCTCCCGCTGGTGCTGGACTACAAGAGCAAGATCAAGCCGTTCTTCAAAGACTACACGGCCAATCTCTCTTACGATCTCAATGTCTACCGGAGTTTCTTTGACGACCTGGACCGGGAGTATAGCAAGGAACCTCCGGAAGCCAGGGACCACATCCAGAACGTCCTCATCGAGACGGAAGGCCTCAAATTCATGGGGTTTCTGGATGAAAAGCTCAGGGAGCTCGAACGCTTGGTGTCCGGCTTCACGCGGGAGGAGCATGAGTGCCACGGCTACTTCTTCAGGCGCCTGCTCTGGAACGTCATCCTGAGCGCCCCTTTCATGCGTCGCACCAATCTGAAGCCGAGAGGGTATGCCGGCGACTATGTCATGATGAAGATGCTCTACCTGAACCGCTACGAAGGGGACTCGACCTTCGCAAAGCTCATGCACAAGCACCCGGTAGAGCACCCGGCGGCTCAGGCGGTGCGCAACCGGCGGAAGCTGATCACCCAAACCCTGAGACAAGCGCAAGGGGAACGGTCCCCGAACGGCAAAAGGATGAGAATCCTCTCTGTCGCCTGCGGGCCGGCCTATGAACTGAAGGACATTCTGGTCTCTCCTGAGGACTGTGAGAAATACCATTTCACCCTTCTGGATCAAGATCAATCGGCCCTCGATGAAGCGGCCGGTGTCGTTGCCAAACTGGAGCAAGACTGGAACCGGAAGATCCACGTGACGTACCTCAACGAATCGGTCCGGACCATGCTCAAGGGGTCGGCCTTGGTGGAGAAGTGGGGACAATTCGACTTCATCTACTCCATGGGCCTCTTTGACTACCTCACCCCTCCCGTGGCAGCGGGCATTCTGGGAAAGATCAGTCAGCTGCTGCAGCCGCTGCTACATGGAGTACTGGCTGGACTGGGTGCTGTACTACAGGAGCGAAGAGGAGTTCCTTCGTCTGGTGCCGGAGAGGGCCGGAGGGCGGGCAGAGGTTTTGTTCGAGGACACGAAGAGCCAGATGTTTCTTCATGTGAAAAGGTAGAAAACGCCTTGGCCCAGGACTTCTCCAAAGCGGCGGAAGAAAAGGCTCCGCAGCGACAGACGAGAACTCCTCTCAGCGGATGACCCTATGGGTTTTTTGGAATGGCACAATTTGGAGCGCAACGTTGAACGGGTCAGGATTCAAGATCCGAACGAGAAAACGACCTGTCCGAGGAAACCATGAGCTTTCGTCCTGAGACGACCTTTGACTTCGACGCCGGAGACTTCTCGACCTACCTGGACAAGATCATCCATGAATGGTCGAAAACCGTTGTGATTCTGGTCTTTGTTCTGGTTCCCGTCTTCTCCATCCTCGACTACTTCGCGGTCCCTCAAAGCCTCCAGTCCCGATTCGGAGGGTACCGATTGTTCTGTGCCAGCGTCGCCATCGGCCAGTATCTTGTGCTTCGGAGCTCCAAGCCCGGCCGGTTCTCTTATGTCCACGGGTATTTGGTCACGTTGTTCGTGGGGAGCACCATCTCTCTTATGACTGTGCACCTGGGCGGTTTCGATTCCGAGTACTACGCCGGACTCAACCTGGTCATCATCGGGGTCAACCTCCTCCTGCCCTGGGGGGTGATCCATTCGGGAATCAACAGCGCCTTGGTTATCGTTCTCTATGTCAGCCTGAACGCCTTGTCCGGGGTCCCTTTCGAGGGGAGAATCCTGGTGAACAATCTCTTCTTCCTGAGCTCGACGGCCACGATGGCGGTGATCATCACCTATGTGAGGCAGAAGCTGGTCAAGCAGGAGTTCTTCCTTCTCGCCGAGCTCAAGAAGGCGAGAGACGCGCTGTGGAGCGAAGTGGAACTGGCCAAGAGGATGCAGACCTCTCTCCTGCCCGGAACAGGAAAAAGGATGAACGGCTTCGAGGTGGTGGCCAAAATGGCCCCGGCCAAGGAGGTGGGAGGGGACTACTACGACATCATCGAGATCGACGGGGACCGGGCGTGGGTGACGGTGGGCGACGTGTCCGGACACGGGTTCGACTCGGGGCTGGTGATGATGATGGCCCAGACGAGCATGCTCTCGGTCATCAAAAGGGCCCCGGATGCCCGTCCCTCTCAGGTGCTGGAGTCGGTCAACAAGGTCATCCGGGAGAATGTGTCCAGGCTGGGATCGGACCACTACATGACCGTGAGCGCTCTGCGTTTGGAGGGATCTTCCATGGCCATGGCGGGAAAACACCAGGACGTGATCCTCTACCGGGCGGCTCTCAACCGAACGGAGGTGATTCCCACCGAAGGAACGTGGCTCGGGCTTTCCGATGACATCGGCTCGGAGCTCACCGAGAGGCAGATCGAACTCGACGAGGGCGACATCATCGTGCTGTTCACGGACGGAGTGACCGAAGCGATGAATCGGGAGGGCGTCCTCTTCGGGCAGTCGCGGCTGGAAGAGGCCTTGAACCAGTATGCGGACCTTCCGCCCAGGCGGCTGCTCGACAAGATTTTTGAGGAAGTGTCCGGTTTTCAGGCGGAACAGATGGACGACATGACGCTGGTGGTCATCAAGAAACTGGTGAAAGAGACGGCGGCGGGCGCCACCTATCTGTAGAGGAGAGGGGAGAAAACCATGGCTTCCGCACTGGCACTACCGATGGATTTTCAGCACAGCGTGGTCACCCTTTCCTTCGAGAAGGACGCGGAAAAGGCGTTCCTGGAAGACTATTACCGGAAGTCGCTCAGGCACGTGCGGGTCGCCATTCTTCTGGCCATCGCCTTTTACGCGACCTTTGGGATCCTGGACGCGCTCCTGGTCCCCGAGCAAAAGCACTGGCTGTGGCTGATCCGGTACGCGGGCTTCTGCCCGTTCGCGTTTGCCGTCTACCTCTTCAGTTTTTCCAAGCGATTCGAGCGATACCTGCAGCCGGCCATCAGCGCCGTGGTGCTCCTGGCCGGTGTCGGGATCATCGGGATGATCCTGATTGCGCCCTCCCCGGGGCGCTACGCCTACTACGCGGGCTTGATCCTGGTGTTCATGTTCGGCTACACCTTCTTCAAGCTCAGGTTCGTCTATGCCACCATCGCCGGGTTCACCATCGTCATCGGTTATGAGATCGCCGCCCTTTGGCTGGGCGAAACCCCGTTCCCCATTATCGTGAACAACAATTTCTTCTTTCTCGGCGGAAACATCCTCGGGATGCTCGCCTGCTACTCGATTGAGCTCTCCGCCCGAAGGGATTTCTATCAGGCTCAGCTGCTGCAGCGAGAGAGGGAAAAGGTGGACGCGAGCAACCGGGAGCTGGAGAAGCAGGTGAACAAAAGGACCTGGGAACTGGTGGAGGCCATCGAGGGACTGAGAAAAGAAATCGCGGAACGGGAACGCGCCGAAGCTCAGCTGAAGGAGAGCGAGGAGAAATACAGGACCATCCTTGAAACCATCGACGAGGCGTACTATGAGGTAGACCTCGCCGGGAACTTCACGTTTTTCAACGAAGCGGCGGAGCGTCTTCTGGGGTACACCAAGGAAGAACTGCTCGGCATGAACGACCGGCAATACACCCGCGAAGAAAATGCCAGGAAGCTTTACAGAGCGTTCAATACGGTTTACCGAACGAAACAACCGGCCAAGGGCTTTGATTGGGAGATCATCAGCAGGAACGGGACGAGAAAGTTTGTGGAGGCCTCCGTGTCTCTGGTCAGCGACTCCGAGGGCCAGCCCACCGGGTTTCGCGGGATCGCCCGGGACATCACCGAGCGCAAGCTCGCGGATGAGGCGCTTCGCATCTCGGAAGAGAAGTACCGGCTCCTGGTGAACAACGCCAACGACGGCATCTTCATCGTCCAGGACGGCTTCATCGAATTTGCCAACCCCAGGGCCACGGAGCTCTTTGAGTACGACGAGGAAGACCTGGCGGGAATCCCCTACAGCCAATTGATCCATCCGGACGACCGGTCCTTCCTCTATGATGCGGGAATGGGCAGTTTTGATCCGGAGGAAGCGCCAGGCCCTTATTCCTTGAGAATCCTGGCCCGGAGCGGAAAAGAGATCTGGGTCCAAACGAACGCGGTGGACATTTACTGGGAAGGGAAACCCGCGACACTCAATTTTGTCAGGGACATTTCAGTCCAAAAAAGGCTCGAAGCGCAGCTTCTGCAGGCTCAGAAGATGGAAGCGATCGGCACCCTGGCCGGCGGGATCGCCCACGACTTCAACAACATTCTCACCTCCGTCCTGGGCTACACCCAGCTCGCTCAAGGCGACGTGCCCAAGGGTTCGCAGGCCGATCGGGACCTGCAGGAGGTCGTGAGGGCGGGCCGGCGTGCGCGGGACCTGGTCAGCCAGATCCTGACCTTCAGCCGCCAGACCCAGCAGGAGCTGAAGCCTCTGGACCCTGTGCCCATCATCAAAGAGGTGATGAAGCTTCTGCGCGCCTCGATCCCTGCAACCGTCGACATCCGGCAGCGCATCGATAAGACCGACGCCCATGCGCTGGCCGACCCCACTCAGATCCACCAGATCCTGATCAATCTGTGCACGAACGCGGCTCACGCCATGAGGGACCAGGGGGGGGTTCTGGAGGTCACCCTGACGAAAGTCGCCCTGGATTCGGTCTTTGCCTCAAGACATCCGGAAGTGGCGCCCGGGGAGTACCTTCTCCTGGGGGTCACGGACACGGGGCACGGCATTCCCCAGTCTATCCTGGACCGGATCTTTGATCCCTTCTTCACCACGAAGAAACGGGGAGAAGGCACGGGCATGGGCCTGGCTGTAGTTCACGGGATCGTTCGGAGTTGCGGCGGAGCCATCACGGTCTACAGCGAAGTGGGAAAGGGAACGACCTTCAAAGTCTTTCTCCCCTGCTGCACGGGAGACGCCGATTGCGAAGGCGCCGTGGAGGCGGTGGTTGCGAGAGGGAGCGAACGCATCCTCTTCGTCGATGACGAGCCGGCCATCGTGACCATGGGAAAGCGGATGCTCGAGAGGCTCGGGTACTCCGTCATGTCCACCACGAGCAGCGTGGAGGCTTTGGACCTCTTCCGGGACGGCTCAGGGCAGTTCGACCTGGTGATCACGGATCTGACCATGCCCAAAATGACCGGGGAGCAGCTGGCTGCGGAGCTGACCCGGATCCGGAGAGACATTCCCATCATCATTTGCACGGGATACAGCAGCACCCTGACCGAAGGCCGGGAGACAAAGCACGGCATCCGCGCCGTGATCACGAAGCCTTTGATCACGCACGAGATCGCGAGAACCATTCGCGATGTCCTGGATGAAGGCACGGCCCGGAGAGAGGAATTGAGCATCGGAGCAACCCGTCACTGATTGAGGTGCGCCATGGGAAAGATTCTGATTGTAGACGACGAAGAGCCCATCCGACGGCTTTTGGTGCGGTACCTTGGCACCGGAAATTACGATTGCGTCCTGGCGGCGGACGCTTTGGAGGCCAGGAGCCGGTTTGAGGAAGAGGAGTTCGACGTCATCCTCTGTGACATCAACATGCCCGGCGAATCCGGGCTGGAGCTGCTCCGGGATCTGCGGGGCCGGAACACGGATTTGGCCGCGGTGATGGTGACGGGGGCGGACGAGCCTTCGATCGCGAAGACCGCTTTCGAGATCGGAGCCTATGACTATCTGGTCAAACCCCTGGAGCAGAACCGGGTTCTCATCAGCGTCACGAACGCCTTGCACCGACGGGAGCTGGAGTTGGTCAGCCGCACCTATCGCGACATGC
>JALOPA010000247.1 GCA_025454125.1 Thermodesulfobacteriota bacterium | reverse complement strand
CTCTTGAGCGACTTGGGAAGCCGCAGGGGGTAGGTGGAGGTCTCACTCATCTCTGATCCTCCTGATGGCCATTGACGGCAGCAGGACTGGGATACCGAAAGTTACGGTCGGCACATTGCCGTAATCGCGCAGATTGAAGGTCACCAACGCATCCGCATTTCCGTTCACGGCGACCTCAAGTACCATCTCATCATTGGGGTCGCGCAGCACGGGGCGCCACAGGAAGTGTGGCTCGACCGGCTCGACCAGTGCGGCAATACCATTGATGAAGACCTCGACGTCTTCTTTTGTAAGACCGGCGGCCTTCCAGTGTTCAGGCTCCGTGCACTTGGCCTCGTACTCGAAAAACAGGGGCACGCTGGCCAACAAAGTGATCCGTCCATTGAGAGCAGCCTCCAGGAGCGCAGCCGAAGCACCGCTCGGACTGCGCATGGCGGCCACGATGACATCCGTATCGAGCACCAGCCTTTTCATGGAGTGGAATCATAAATCACATCGCATTTGATGTCAAAATGGCGTGTCCTCCCGGGTCGCTCCCCGCACGGGGCCAAGGGTGGGAGAACGGGCAGAATCGTTTTGTGGATCAAGAGGCTTGACGAGAGGAGGGACGCATCGATGATCGAAGAACGCTTCCGCACTGAATTGGTGCTGGGAGCCCTTTTGCATGACATCGGCAAGGTCAGGCAGCGGGCTCAGGACCCATCGGAGCGCGGCATGACCCATGGAGAGATCGGGTACCGATGGTTGTCCCAACGCTTCGGAGAGGGGATCATTGCGTCGGCGGCAAGGAGTCACCACGGCAAGAACGCGGAGACCTGGCTCAGCAACTTCTCGCTCCTGATCTACGAAGCCGACAACCGTGCCGCTTCGGAACGACGCTCGCAATTCGACAAAAGCGCGGACGAAGGGAAGAGCTGGCAATCCGAAGTGCAGCTCGCCAGCGTCTTTTCCAGGGTGGGCGACCCGCGCACCGACAGCCCGTCGCCTCTTCCTCCTCCGGCAGCCTATCACAGGCTGATTCCCCTCGATGAGTGGCAGCCGCCGTCTCCGCAGGAAACGCCCAACAGTAGCGCCGACTATCGGAGGATATGGGAAGGGTTTTCGGAGGGGCTCGATCTCCTTCGAGCACATGGGAACCATCGGAACATCGACGCGGTCCTTCACCTTCTGGAGAAGTATACGGCATTCGTGCCCTCCATCACGCTGCGGGTGAAAGGAGTCGACGACGCGGCCACTTACCGGAAGCACCCCGATGTCTCCCTGTTCGACCATATGAAGGTCACGGCTGCTTTGGCGATGTGCATGGGAGACTACTACTCGGAACTTCACGCATCGCAATGGAGCCAAAGGGTTCTGAAGGAGGAGATCACTGGCACGGGCTCGGAGGCAGACCAGCCGTTCCTGCTCCTGGGAGGCGATCTTTCCGGAGTCCAGCAGTTCATCTACACCATCTCCTCCAAAGGGGCCATGAGGTCCCTCAAGGGCCGCTCCTTCTTTTTGGAGCTGGTCACGGAATACGTGGTGGACCGGCTGCTCGAGGAAACGAGCCTCTCCCGATGTAACGTGATCTTCACGGGAGGTGGTCGGTTCTACCTGGTGGTCGCCAACACACCCGCAAGCATGGCAGCGGTCGAAAAAGTTCGTGGTGAAGTCAACGAGTGGCTTCTGGCAGATTATAACGGACTCCTCCAGCAGTATGTGGAGACTGTGCCCTTCAGCAAGGGAGATGTTCACGAGATTTCCGCTGTCTGGTCAATTCTGGCCACGCGCCTGGAGGAAGCCAAGCGGCGCAAGTGGGAGCATCATCTGGAGAGGATTCTGCAACCGCCCGCGGAGCCCCACCCAAGCTGCCTGGAAAGCGGCTGCCAGGTGTGCGGACGGGAGGACCGGCAGCTGGTGGCCGAAAGAGTTGCGGACAGCGAGGCACTGGTTTGTGAGCCATGCGGCGACCAGATGAGATTGGGAATCATGCTCCATCGGGCCGTTGGTGGAGGGGAAAACCCGGTGTTGGTCCGCCTGGATGGAGCGCCGCCCACGGATCGAGAGAAGTACGTCCGCGTCGGAAGCCGCTTTTACCGTCCCGTCGCCAGAATGCCCAGCCACACTTCCGAAAAGGACCAAACGGTCGGCGTGGCAGCAGTTTACCATTTGAACGATTGGAATCTGCACCACTTCAGCCACCCGGAGAGTCGTCCGTTTCTGGCAGGCCTCCACCTTCCCGGCGACGAGGATGGCCGGGACCTGGAAGGCATGGCCGCGGGTGGTCTGGGGATCGATCGCATTGCCGTGCTGAGGATGGACGTGGATCACCTCGGTCGCATCTTCTCGAAATGCATACCCGAGGGAGAGCGGACCTTGTCCAGAATGGCTTCCCTCTCGCGACAGGTGAGCCTGTTCTTCAAGTACCACATCAATGGATTGCTGGGAGGGCATGCCGGATATCCGGAGCCGATGAGGTTCTCTTGGGAGGAACAGCGGGAGCGACTCGCTTCCGTGGTGTACTCCGGGGGAGATGATCTTTTCCTCATTGGGCATTGGCTCGATGTTGCGGAGGCAGGGTTCGACATTCAGGCGGCATTCGGCGCCTTCACAGGCAATCCCCATATCAGCCTATCGGCAGGGATGACGCTGGGTGGAGCTCACGATCCCGTTTACCGGCTCGCCGAAAGAGCCGGAGATGCCGAGTCCCGGGCCAAGGCCGCCGGAAGGAGATCGGTGACATTATTCGATCGTCATACCCTCCCATGGTCTGAGGCCCGCTCGACCTTTCAACTGGTCAAGACCCTTTCGGGGTTTGGAAGGCTGAGCCATGGGCGCCTGGAGCTTCCCGGCGATTCCATCTCCCACGGGTTCTTTTACCGCCTCCTTCAATTGGTGCGAAACCACAACGAAGCCATGCGATCGAGGGGGAAATCGAGAATATGGCTCATGCCCAAGCTCGCATACACCTTTGGACGCTGCAGGCCGCAGGCGGCGTACGTGGTGCCTTTCAGCGAGCTCAAGAATTACGTGTTTTCCAATGACGTTCAATGGGAGCACGTGGAGGTGGCCCTGCATTGGTTTCTGATGATGCTGCGCAGAGGAGGGGATCGATGAACACGACGGAGATCGGCAACGAATTGAAAGATCTGGACAAAGTGGGGATGGATCGGCTGGTGGAGATCGCGGAGGAGACGGGGCATTTTCTGAGCAACGAAAAGCTGAAAATGAATCAAATCAGGCGTTTTCTCGACGGAGTTCGCAGGATCGAGTCCGAATTGAAGGGCAGGACCGGTTTTCAGCACGTCCAGGACGCCATCATCCTGCTCCGCCCAAAGCTGGCTTATGCCGCGGGCCGGGAGAGGAAGATCAAGCCCCTCATGGAGGTTTTGGATCCTGCCATCAAGTCCGGAGCGAAATCCGAGGAGAACTTCCATAAGCTCCTTCGGCTGATCGAAGGAATCGTCGCCTATCATCGGTTTCACGGCGGTCTCAATTGAGGCATTGGGGAGGTTTAACGATGAATTCAGATACCTGTCGCAAGCTTTTGGGGAAGATCACGCTTTCGGGAGATCTTGAATGTCTCACGGGACTGCACATCGGTTCATCGAAAGAAAACCTGGAGATCGGTGCCCTGGACAGTCCCGTGGTGCGTGACCCGGTGACTCTCGAGCCCTACATTCCTGGTTCATCCCTGAAGGGCAAGCTGAGAGCCCTTCTGGAGAAATCGTATCCGGAGCTTCTCCCCAATCGTGACGGTGGAAGTGGCATCAGCAGGCACGAATGCGGAGGGTGGGAGGGCGGCAAATCACACAACAAGAACTACCGGATTGACCTGCCTTACCCCGGGGCCGTCCGTTGTCCTGTGTGCCGGTTATTTGGATCCACGGGCGGTGGGAGTGGCCAAAACTTCCCAGCCCGCCTGAAAGTGCGGGACCTTGCCCTCACGGCAGAGAGCAAAGACAAGCTTCGGGACATCGATACCGGTTTGCTTTACACGGAGTGGAAATTCGAGAATGGCATCGACCGGGTCACCTCGGCGGCCAACCCGCGAAACCTGGAGCGCGTGCCCAAGGGCGCCGAATTCAGCTTCGCCATCGTCTATGATGTCGAGGATAGAAACTCCTTGTCGGAGGACCTGAAAAACCTGCAGCTGGCGATCCAGCTGCTCCACGATGACTCCCTGGGCGGGCATGGCTCGCGCGGCTATGGACAGGTCCGGCTCAAGTTCAGCCACATCGAGGCCCGCAAGCTGGATTTCTATGTCGGAGACGCCTCCGCCAGGCATTCCGTGGATCGCATAGACCACATCGCCGAGCTGGTTTCCTTTTTCGACTGATCCGTCCCACAGTGACCAAGGAAGCGACATGAGCACCTACCTGTACCGGCTTGAATTCACGGGACCAATCCATTTCGGTCAGACCGGGATTGGCCTGGAAGAGGCATCCGAGCGTCTGCCGTCGGATTCCCTGGCATCTGCATTGATCAATGCCGCCGCCGTGGCGGGGAAACTCGAGAGCTTTCTGTCCATGTTTCAGGGTCGAGATCCCGCTCTGAGACTCAGCTCGCTCTTCCCGTTCGGGCCGGATCCAGCCCAAAATGGTCGATCAGGCTACCTCGTGCCTCGGCCGCTGATGATGCCGCCCCTTGCGGACAGCTCCATCCTGGGCTCCATGGGGAAGGACCTCAAGCGGCTGAAATATCTGAAAGCTCAGGACGCCTGGCACTGGCTGGCCGGGCCTCCCCTGAAGCCCGGTGAACTGGAGCTCTTCCTGAAGCGGAACCAGACCCTGGGTGGAAGATGGGATCCCGAGAAACAAACGGGCTGGTGGGCAGAAGAGCTTCGGCCCAGAGTGGCGCTG
>JALOPA010000003.1 GCA_025454125.1 Thermodesulfobacteriota bacterium | reverse complement strand
GCAGATGAATACCGGCTGGTAGCACCAATCCGTAGGGACCCGGAGTTCAGGGCACACGGCATTGTCCTGCTCAATCCGGACCACTTCAAACCCGTGGTCTTCGAGAAGCTTCTCCCATCCGTCAATCGTATCGAGATGCTCATTGATCTCCTGCTGCTCTGTGCCTTTCCTGGAGGTGTTCTGCCATGCGATGAAGTTCTCATTGGGGACCACGATGCAGGCGGTGCCCGTGGGTTGGAGGACCCGCCTGAATTCCCCCAGCCCCCTTGCCCTATCCAGAAAGTGCTCCAGGCTTCCAATGCAGGTGAGATAGTCGAACGTCTCATCCTTGAAAGGCAGGCATTCGCCTGGAGCGTGGACAATGGCCTGTCGCCCTGCCACTCGTTGCGAGACTCGGGTTGCTTGGAAGGAGATATCGGTGCCAAAGGCGAGGAGACCTTTTTCCCCGGCCTCTTTCACGAGGAACCCCGTGCCGCAACCCACGTCAAGCAGCTTTCCTGTGTTGGCCTGAAGTTGTTCCAAAAAGATCCTGTAGGCGCTTGGGGCTCGCATGGCCTTTTCGCGCTTCTCACTGTATTTGGCATCGTAGTATCTTCTGATGTCCTGGGAAGTCGTCTCTCGTGCCCTTTTGGGCCGGCTGAGAATTTCTTGGATGCCTTGAAGCTGCGCAGCCAAGCCTGCATTCGTTTCAATCCATTTCCGGTACTCTTGAGGCTGGAATTCCTCCTCCTTCATGATCGCCAGGAATTCCTCCAGATTTCTGAAGATGAACCGCTCAGGCCAAAAGTCCCTGCTGCCGGGCCAGGCATGGATGACCGGTTTCAATCCCGAGGCCATGCCCTCCGCCAGGGCGTAATGGAAGGATTCTTCCATGGAAAAACTGAGGATGTGAGACTTGTCCGTGAACCAGTCGCTCAAGGCGTCGACCCTGGGAACAAATTCGAGCTTCTCCTCAAGGCAAAGCTCTTCGATCATTCTGCGGGCCGCGATTTCAAGACGGAGATCCTGAAAATCACCGCGGAGATACAGATGATAGGACGAGTCCTGTTTGAGGAGTTCGTGATAGAACTGAAGAAGCAGAAGAAGGCCTTTGCGGTGGTTGATGTTTCCTAGGAGGACCAGCCTTTTGGTGTTTTTCTTCTCCGGCGGAAGAGAGAATCTGGCGGTGTTCACCCCGTTGGGGACCACCCATTGATGCGCCGGCCGGCCCGGGAACCTGTGGTTGAACAGCTCCTGCTTGTGCCGCGCCACGAACAGGAGATGATCGACAACCGACCAGTTGATCCGGGCCGGGAAGTCCGTGAAGACTTCGTATCCGTGGAGCCGGCAAAGAACCTGTTTTTCTCTGATCCCTGGAGCCGTGTTCGTGACATATTGAGCCATTTCATTAGCCCACTCCAGCCACACCCAATCGGCCCATTCGACGCACGCATCGATCTCCTGACGGTTGCTCGTGAAGCAGGTCCTGACCTCATACCTCCCTTGAAAAAACCTGACGATCTCTCCAAGGAAAGAGGTCAGCCCCGGAAGACACAGGACCGCCATCTTGCTCCTTCCCATGGTGCGGGTCCTAGCCTCTTGCAGAAGGGCAACGACCTCTTCGTCCTCGGGGTGCTCTTCTGCAGCCTTCTCAAGCAAGGGGAGGGCCTCTTGGAGTTTGTCCACGTGCCTCAGCGCGATGCTGCAGTTGACAAGGGCGTCCCTGTGGCTGGGCTCGAGTTCGAGGGCAAGCGTCAAGTATTCGATCGCACCTGTAAAGTCTAGGCTCTGGAAGCGGATGACCGCAAGGTCGTTGTAGAGCTCAGCGCTCTTCGCCCCCTCTCGGAGAAGAGACAAAAACAAGCCCTCCGCTTCCTTTGTGTTTCCCTGCGCGAACAGGTCTTCGCCCCTCTTGATTTTCTGCTTCATTTCAATTCCTTTTCAGGATTTTGGGATCCCTCGGGATGTTCCGGATTCCTCTTCGCCCGTGAAAATAAGCCCTCACCTCCTTGGGTGGCGGGTTCTTTGCTCCCTTGTCTCTGGCAATAAGTGTGCCATGACTAGGGATGGTTTTTTTGCAATAATTTCAAGAGATTGTTTAAAGCCGGCAGAAACGTGCGCAAGAGGAGAAGTCAAATTCTTGACGTTCGGCAGGGAAGGCTTTGGCGGGCGGGGGAAATTTTTCAACCCCTGCGAAATTTCCCTAAAGTTCCCGCGAGTCCTACCGATAAGGGGGACGAGGGAAAATCATGGTCATCTCAACATATCAGGTCAACAATGTCTTGAGGGTGTACGGGGACCAGCTTCGGCACGGGAAAACCGCGAGACGAGCAGGTGAATTCCAGCACCCCTCGGCCGACCGTCTTGACGTCTCCGGGAGCGCCAAGAGAAAGGTCCTCTTGGACAGGATCGCCTCCAAGATCGTGGACAGGATTCTCAGCGACGGTCCTCACGACGAGGTGGAAAAGCTGGTCGTCAAGAAGCTGCAGGATGAGTATGGGGCGACCCTGAGCGTTTCCCCTGAGGAAGCAGAGGGGTTCTTGTTCAAGGTAATCGATGAGAAAGGGGAGGCTCTCCATTCCCTGTCCATCGAGGATTCAAGCTTTCTGACCCAGAAACTCAAAGAGATCACGACAGAGACCATTGACAGAAACATGTTTTGAAAAAAAGGCGATGAAAACATGAAAATCGATGACAAGATCATCAGCTATGAAGTGACGGGGAACATGAGGAACCTGTCCCCTGGCGGGGCCGACAGGGTGGAGAAAGAAAAACCCACTGCCGGAGAGAGGGTGTCGGAACAGGCGCCTCCGGCGGGAGACGCCATTGTTCGCCTTTCCGAGGCCTCCAGGGAGGCTCAAAGGATCAAGGAGATCGTCACCTCCCAGCCGGACATCCGGGCAGACAAGGTGGCTTCTGTAAGAGAAAAGATCGAAGCAGGGGAGTACGCGGTGGACTACGAGGGTGTTGCGGACAAGCTGGTGAACGCTTTCATCGAGGATTTGATTTAGTCTACTTCCCGCTCCTTCCTCCTCCTTTCTTTCCTCTGTCCCAGGCCGACGCCCTGCGTCGGCCTTTTCTCTTGCGCCCAGCCCGTGAAAAAACCGCTACTTCGGAATGCGCTCCAGCACCTGCCGGATCTTGTGGGCCATCTCGCTGGCCGTGACGGGTTTCATGACCACTTCTTGAACCCCCAGGCTCTTCATCTCCTCGCTGCAGATGACATCACCAAACCCGGAACACAGAAGCACCGGCATATCGGGTCTGAGACGCTTGACCTCCAGGGCCAACTGGATCCCGGTTATCTTCGGCATGGTCTGATCGGTGATGAGCAGGTCAAAGCGATCCGGAGTCTTGCGAAACATCTCCAGTGCTTCAGGCCCGCTCGTCGACGAGAAAACGGCATAACCAAGATAGGCCAGCATCTGGTTGAAGGTCGCCATGACCTCCGGCTCATCGTCCACCAGGAGGATGCGCTCCGTGCCCTGAGGCAGGGAAAGCCGCCTGGTCTCTTTCGAAGAACACGCGTTTTCAAGCCGGGGGAGGTAAATGTCACACGCGGTTCGCTTCGGCTCACTGCTTTGGGCCATCATGCGTCCATCGTGCTTTTCCACGATGCTCCGGATCACGGAAAACGATGGGGCCTTCTCCTGCGGGTCTGCAGGCCCGCAACCCCCGACGAACGACTCGTTTGCCCCGTGTCTCACGGTGAGCTTCACATACAGGCCTGCGGGTATGTCGCCAGTGGGTCCGGATTCTTGGGAACCCACCTCCACATCTCTGAGGCTCACCTCCAACACTCCTCCCCTGTCTCCCATTTGCTGAACCGCCTTGATGCAAAGCTCTGTCACGAGCAGATGAATGGAGCTAAGGTCAGCAAGCACAATCCCTGATCCGACAATGTCCTGTCGTATCTCCACGGAAGTGGGGAAGGCGGATCGGAGAAGCTTGAGCACCTCCTTGACCACAAGCGAGATCTGCAGCGGCTGGCGCTCCCGGCCGGTTTGATGGCTGAAGTTGAGGATCTGGTGGACAAGATCTCTTGCCCTCTGGCCGCAGGTCAGGACCTGCTCCAGCTGATTGCGCAGGGGACTGTCCTGCTGGAGCTCGGCCATGGCCATTTCCGTGCGGAGCAGGATGGGGGTGAGGATGTTGTTGAAATCATGGGCAATTCCGCTGGCCAGGGTCCCCATGGCCTCCATTTTTCGGGCTCTTCTGTCAAGCCCGTCCCCGTCTTCCGGCTCTGCATCCGTTTGGCGTTCTCGTTTGGACGCCGGAGCCAAGACTCGCGGCAATCGCTCTTTATCCTCTGCCAAGGCGGCTGGAACGATTTCAGGCGTCATGCACAGCACTTCATCAGGATCTGTATTTCTTGTGATGCCAGGAAGCGGCAGGTTCAACTGAGCGGCCGAGTCGACGGATCGCCTTCTTTTTGGCTGCAAAGCTCCCGTTCCTCTCAATTCAAGATCCCTCATCCGGTTCAGCAGCAGGTTCTACCACAGGTTCAGGTATCGACAGACAATCGAAGCGGCACTGAGATAGGAAGTCTCCAAGCTCTTCACATCGCTACGCACTTCGCAAGAGAAGCACGGTTTTTCGCCTGAGAAAGACAGCATCTCGTTTTCGGTGCAGAATAAGCAAAGAATCATCATGTATCGCCACTAATGATCCTTTATTGCCTTTCTTGGTATTATCTTTTCCTTGAGCTATAATTGTCAATAGCTATAAATACTCAATCAACAGTAAGTAGATTTACTCAAGCTTAATCACAGCCTTCTGTTGCAGCAGAGTTTAAGGGAGAGACACTTAGGACGAAAGAAAAGACGATTCAGTGGCTTCAGTTCAGAAGGGAAGTGTAGCCCCTCTGATAGGCGTAACGCAGCAGATCGGTCGTATTCTTGATTTTGAGTTTCTTCATAATGTTTGCCCTGTGATTCTGCACGGTGCGCACACTGAGGCACAGAAGGTCGGCGATTTCAGGGCTGGTTTTTCCTTCAGCCACCAGCTTGAGGATCTCTTTCTCCCGGGTGGAGAGATCCTCTGAAGGAGGCTTTCGATGGCCTCCGCGGAGTTCGATCACGTCCTTGCTCAAGTCTTCCAGGAGAATGGGGGAGACGTATCGCTCCCCTTTTCTAATTTTTTCGATAGCCGTGTAGAGTTCCCTGTCCGCGTCTTCTTTGAGCAAATACCCTTCGGCCCCGGAGGAAATGGCGTTGTAGAAGTACTCCGTGTTCCGGTGCATGGAGAGGATCAGGATTTTGACCTCTGGGAAACCCACCTTGATTTCCTTGGCCGCCTCCAGCCCTCTCAGCCTGGGCATGGAAATATCGAGAATCACCATCTGAGGCTGCTGTTTTCTCAACAGGGACAGAAGTTCCAGTCCATCTCCTGCCTCTGCAATCACCTCAATGCCTTTCATGTCGCCCAAGAGGCGCTTGATGCCCTGCCGGAACATGACATGATCATCCACCAAAATGATTTGATAGGGCTGCACGGCTTTACTTCCTTTCACTGCGCGCCAGCGGAATCTCAAGGCGGATATTGCAGCCCGCCCCTTTCTGTGCAAGGATCTGCAGTCGACCGCCGAGCATCCTCGCTCGCTCGTGCATGGTTGTCAAGCCAAAACCCTTTCTTACCGTGCTGCGCCCGAGTGCTTCCTCTGCGTCAAACCCGACCCCGTTGTCGTCGACCTCCAGCGAAAAGACTCCGTTTTCCACCTGACTGAAAATCCGAACCTGGCTGGCTTGCGCGTGTTTACCGATGTTCGTCAGAGCCTCCTGAAAAACCCTGAAAAGGATGATTTCCTCCTCTCCACCAAACGAACCATCCAGACCCTGCAACTCCGCCTGGATGTCGAGATCGTAATGTTTCGCGTTCTCTACAATGAGCCACCGGACCGAGGCCGGCAGCCCGAGATCCTCCAGGATCGCCGGGCTCAGGTTTCGAGACAGGCGTCGAACGTTCTCCGCCATGTCATTGATGTAGCGGAGGGTCTGCTCAAAGGTTTGGGCCGTTTCAGGTTCGCTCCGCTCGATGCGCTGCTGAACGGATCTCAGCTGGAGCTTGAGGACCATGAGATCCTGCCCGAGCTGGTCGTGAAGCTCTCGTGCAATGCGTTTTCTTTCCTCCTCCTGAGCATTGATCAGTTGAGAGGACAGAAGACGCAGCCTCGTCTCCGAGTCTCTCAGGGCCTGCTCGGCTTCTTTGATGTCGGTGATGTTGTGAACGACCACGGTCGCTCTCTTCGCAAGGTCGTCCTCCCAGAAGTATCTCACGTTGAGGATCACCCAGAATTCTTTGCCCTGTTTGCCCAGGATTTTGAACTCCACCGTCTCAGGCACGCTCTCTCCTCTCCGAAGACGGTTGAGTCTTTCCACGAAGGCCGCTCGGCTCTCCTCGGTGAGGATGTCCAGGGGGCTCATGTGCAGGAATTCCTCCTTCGTGTAGCCCGTGTACTCGCACATGATGTCATTGACCCCTACAAACCTCCCTTTCACGAAATCCACTTCGTAAATGCCGGAAGGGGCATATTGGACCAGTTGCCGGTATTTCGCTTCGCTCTCGCGGAGAGAAATCTCATTCCGACTAAGCCTTGTGGCGATGGAAGCGAGCCTTACAAAGGCCTCCACCAAGGTCCTGTTTTTCAGGCGCCTGGTCTTCGGAACCATGATCACGGCATTGCCGAGAATTTCATCCTTCCAGCCGAACCCTACGGCATAAAGGCTCAGGGAACCGTAAGTTTCTTCAAGAGACAACACCTCTTTCATGAACTCATGAGGAAAGGCTCTAGGTCCTCTCCTCTGGACTCGGGTGAGCCTCCCGCTCGCGAAGAGGCGCATCAGGCCCTCTCGAACCTCGAAATACAGCTCGCCGGCATCCCGGCAGATCCTGTCCGCTCCTTTGTCCAAGGCCTGGACCGTGCAACGACGACTGAAGCGAGAGGTCTCTTTATGAAATGAACTGACCGCCACCACCGCGTCTCCTACGAGCTCTATGAGCCTCTGGGCCAGGTAGACAAACGGATCGTCTTCAGCGGAAAGCTCCACGTACTGATTCGCGGCCTTAAACAGGAAATCGGCGGCTGAGATGCGCCGGGAAGGCTTGACTTTTCGTTGGTCTCGCGGCTCTTTCATGACATCACCCTGCCTGCGGCCGAGGGCCCGCATCCTTTGGCGAGTATAACCGGAAACAGCGCTCCGCTCAATAGGGTTGGTTGGGCAGATATTCCTTGCTCCTTGGCCGTCCGTCAGATAGATTCCTTCCATGCCAGGGGACAGCGTGAAAACCGGCCTTCTCCAGAAAATTGCAGAAGGCCGATTTTTGCCCTCTTTCTCCGGTCTGGCTCTTGAACTCATCGATTTGGCCGCCGACGAAAGAAGTTCCGCGCGCCAGCTCGCCGCCGTGATCGAAAAAGATCCGGGATTGGCCACGCGGCTTCTGAAACTGGCAGGAGCCGCCTTTTTTGCGAGGCAAGCGGCGGTCACCTCCGTTTCCCAGGCCGTGGTTCTTCTCGGTTTCAACCGGGTTCGGATTATGGCTCTGAGCCTGTCTCTGACAGACACCTTTCCTGTGGGCAGACCGGGCGTTCTGGACTACACCCATTTCTGGAAGACAAGCCTCTACAGGGCGCTCCTTGCCCAGGAGTTCGCCCGACGGGCGAACACGTCTCCAGGGGCCCCGGATGAAGCCTTTGCAGCCGCCTTGATTCTGGAGATCGGCAAGGCCATGCTCTATGAGGCCGTCGCCTCCGGCAAGGAAGACGGGCCTCTTCCGGATCTGGATCAGCCTCTCGAAGAAACGCTCTCCTGGGAGAAGGCCCATTGGGGGCTTCATCACCGTGAAGTGGGGCACGGTGTTCTCAAGAGGTGGCGTTTTCCAGAGCCTCTTCTGGAGTGCCAGGCCTTCTTTGGAGAGGAAGCCCTGCACGCGGAAAGGACTTGGCTGTGCAAAATCGTGGAACTTGCAAGAAGATCTACAGCCTTTGTCTTTGGCCTTAACCTCGGGTACGAGCCTCCCCAGAATGCCGTGCAAGATCATCTGGGCATGGATCCGGAGGTCCTCAACGGGCTTCTTTCTGAAACCTTCCAAAAACTGGGAGACCTCTCTGTTCACCTGAGAATGGATTTCCCGGCTCAGTCGGAGATCCTCAAGGTCATGGAGAAAGCCAACCAAGCCCTTGCCCGCATCAGCAGCGCCATGGAGGATTCCCTGGAACGCACCCTCCCTGGGGCCGGGGATTCAGAAGGGCGACCCGGTGCCGGCAATGTTCCCAAGGAAGGATTCGGTGCCGTAGAGCAGATTCTGGATGCCGTGGCCCATGAGATTCGCAATCCCCTCACCGCCATCGGCGGCTTCGCCAGAAGGCTCGCCAAGGTCTCTGGAGAGGATTTAAGGCTGAAAGGGTACGCGAAGATCATCGAATCGGAGTCTGCCCGACTCGAGCGCACCTTGAAGGACATGATCGAGTATTCTCAGCCCCTCGCGTTCCGCTTCGCCTCTGTGGATGCGGGACCGTGGATCGACCGTGTGATGGTCGGATTGGAAAGGGAGGTGTCTGAAAAACGGATCCTCCTGGAAAAGGCCTTTGAAAGAGAGCACGCCGTCGTGAGGATGGATGAGGAAGCCATGAACAAGGCCGTCAAACACCTGCTCGATCATGCCGTTTCACTGATCGGCCCGGGTCCGGGCACGCTCAAACTCGCCCTTCGTCTGGTTGAGGAAGCCGGGCGTGTTACCCTGACCCTCTCCAACACAGGAGCCTCTATGGCGCCCGAAGACCGGCAGGCCCTGCTCCATGCAGATCTAGGTTCCAGGAGCTTCGGCTCAGGCCTCGGGCTTCCCCTTGCCCACAAGATCATTTTGGCCCATCGAGGCCGGATTGAGCTGACGCAGGAAAGTGGATTCACGAATACCGTGGCCATTCACCTCCCTTGCACCCAGCCTCTGCCCTCCGGCTCTAGGCGAGGAGGTTGACGCTTCCCTTCCGCATCTCCGCCACGCTCACGGACTCGGACTTGCGGTATGCCGCAGCCAACTCCCGATCCACGCGCCCAAGGGTAATGCTCAGGGAGGTTTTTTCATTTTTGGCCTTTGCCAGCCGACTCCGGATCTCTTCTCCCAGGTCTTCTTCCTTCACACGGTAGGAACTCCTGTCTCCCAGCCTGCCGCTCGAGTTGATGAAAACCCAGCGGCCGTTCCTGAACCCAACGATGCCCGTGTGCCCGGCCCGCTGGGAGGAGAAGGACAGGATGGCTCCCTCTTTCAGCCTGGGTTCAAGGATCTCCCAGGTCTGCTCAACCGAATCTCCCTTCACGTTCACGCTGACCGCGTCCGAGGAGAGGAGCCGGGTCAGTCCTTCGCCGGTCAGAAAGTGATTGGAGGGCTTGTGCTCCATTTTCGCTTTCGCGACCAGAGCGTTGCCCACGCCATCCTTCCCGTAGTAACGAATCCCGTTTTCCTCCAGAACAGCGGCCACGAACTCGTAGCAGTCCAGCCGCGAATACCGGCCCGGCAGAGAAGCCCTGTTTGCGCTTCGACCTTCAGAAGAAGGGCCGGGGCCTGATGTTTTCTCCCTTGCAGGAGCGCGCCCCCTGCGGGAGAGGTCGTTGATAACCCCGGCGCTTCTTAGTCTCGATCGCTCCGCCAGGGGCCGTGCGGTTTTCTGTCGATCGTCCGGGGCTTCCTTCACCACCTTCTTCCACGACATGTAGGGGGTTGCTCCCCTACGAAGCTGTTCGTTGAGGTAGAGGGCGAAGCCCTCCCTTTGCCTCGCCAAAGGGCGCTCCGTCTTGGTCAACAGGATCGGGGGTCTGTCCGCGCCGTTGATGCGATGCACCGTGTCCTCCTCAAACTTATCCGAGTATGCCTCCCTCCACCAATGCAAAAGAGGTGCCGCAACCACCGGCACAATTCCTGCTTGATGACCGGGAAACCCTGGATAAAGAGAAACCGTCTGATCGAAACCTGTTTATGAGGAGAGCAGAAGGGTGGAAAAGAAAGAAGAACCCATGGAGGACTCGGAGGATCAAAACCGAAGGGATCGCAGGCTGAGAGCTCAGCTTCTGGCAGCCGACGCCCTTTTTGAGGCCGCCCGCGCAGGAGAGCGGGGCGAAGCCTTCGGCCGGGTGATCGAGGCTTGGATGGACTGGTTCATGAGCGATGGGGGTCTTAAAGAGGAGGGCGCTGGGCCAGACCTGCGGCCTGGTCGTGCTGCTGTCTTACAAGATCCTTGAGGTGGTCGACCGCCGGTCGGAAGGCGGTGTGGAAGTGGTCCCAAAAAAAGGCCTGAGCCAGGACAAGGCGATTATGCTCGGAACCGGCCCCTCTCATCCTTTTGTCCCAGGACCCCTGGAGCGCTCGCAGCTTTTCCCTTTGCTCCGGATGCTCCGCACTTTCAATGACTTCCTGGATCATTTTCTTCCGCTCCCTCTCAAAAGCCAGCCGATCCTCTCTGAACAGCCTGGAGAGCCTCTCGTGTCTCTCCAGCGAAGCCTTCTGCCTCTGCTCTCTTTCCCCATGCCGATCCTGCACCGCACTGTCCATCGGGTTTGTTCTCCTGGGAGACTGCCGGATTCATACCAGAGTTCTGGCGCCTTGTCGAGGCTTTTGGAGATTTCCTCTTGCGCTATGACGCCCTGTCATTGTTTTGACATCCCTGAAACCCCTTGAAGGACGGCCTTTTCTTCCGGAGTGCGAATGTGGTAAAAGGATCCGGTTTTTCCTGCACCTCCGGGGGACCAGGATTTCACGTGGACAGGGGCTTTCCCTGAGACCGGGGAAGGCCTGCACGGGCAGCCAAAATCGGGAAGATGAGGCCATGCGCACATGGGAACAGACGATCTGTACAAAGCCTTTTTTGACCATGCCACGGACGCCATCTACTGCCATGAAGTAGGCGGTCCATTCATTGAGGTGAATCCTGCGGCCTGCCGGATGCTGGGCTTTGAAAGATCCGAACTTCTTCAGATGCGGCCCGAGGACATCTCCGTCTTCAAGGCGGCCCGTCTCGATCAGCACCTCAAGATGATCCAGGAAAAGGGTTTCGCCTGCTGGCAATCCAAACACATTCGCAAAGACGGTTTGCCCATCGACGTGGAAGTGAGGGCAACCTTTCTGAGGCGCGGAAACACACCTGTCCTTCTGGCGGTCGCCCGGGATATCACGGCCCTGCGGAAACTGGAGAGCAGCCTCCTCCAGTCACAGAAAATGGAAGCCATCGGAACTCTGGCCGGCGGCATCGCCCACGACTTCAACAACCTGCTCATGGGGATCCAGGGCAGGGTCTCCCTTATGCTCATGGAGGTGTCCACGCCGTCTCCTTTCACGGAGCACCTCAAGGCCGTGGAGCAGTATGTTCAAAGCTCGGCCAATCTGACCAAACAGATCCTGGGGTTTGCCAGAGAGGGCCGGTACGAGGCGAAGGTCACGGACCTCAACGACTTGGTCAAGCGCAGTTCAGCGATGTTCGGTCGGACCAGGAAAGAGATCAGAATCCACTTCGCCGCTCACGAAGCGCTCTGGCCCGTGGAGGTGGACCCCGGGCAAGTCGAGCAGGTGCTGCTGAACCTCTACGTCAATGCCTGGCAAGCCATGCCGGACGGTGGAGACCTCTATCTCGAAACGGCCAACACCGATCTCGACGAGACCCAGAGCGCTCCCTTTGGTCTTGAACCGGGCAAATTCGTCCGCGTGTGCGTGAGCGATACGGGCACAGGGATTCCCCAGAATGTGGTCGGGAAGATCTTCGATCCCTTTTTCACCACCAAAACCATGGGCAAAGGCACAGGGCTCGGGCTTTCCATGGCCTATGGCATCATCACCAGGCACGGGGGATTCATGGAGGTGGCAAGCGAGGAGGGAGAAGGGAGTACCTTTTCCTTCTTCCTCCCTGCGACGGAAAAGACGATCGCTCCGTTCACCGAACCTCCCCAGGAGATAGCAAGGGGAGCTGAAACCATCCTGCTGGTGGATGATGAAGAAATGATCCTGGAGGTGACAGAAGAAATTCTCCGGAAGGCAGGCTACCGGGTGTTCACGGCCCACAGCGGCAGAGAAGCCCTTGAGGTCTATGAGAAGCATCTCCCACTCATCGACCTGGTGATTCTGGATATGGTCATGCCGGATATGGACGGCGAGGCCACTTTCAGGGGGCTGCAAGACCTCCATCCGGAGGTGAAAGTGCTGATCTCCAGCGGCTACAGTGCTGAGGGCGCCGCCTCAAGAATGCTCACCCAAGGCTGTCGGGGCTTTGTGCAGAAGCCTTTTCTGCTTTACGAACTTTCCAGGAAGATTCGGGAGGCGCTAGCCTAAGGCTTCTCTCAATTTCACGGCCAGGGCTTTCATGCTGTAAGGCTTCTGGATGAAACCGCGGCAACCGTTTCGCAGCATCTTTTCCGCTTCTCCATCCAGGCTGTAACCGCTCGACAGCAGAACCTTCACGTCTTGGTGGATGCCCCTCAGCTTGACATAGGTTTCAGCCCCGCTCATGCCGGGCATGATCATATCGAGCACCACCAGGTCGATCCGCTCCTTTTGCGCTCGGAAGATCTGGAGGGCCTCTTCCCCGTTTGCCGCAACAAGAGCCTCATAGCCGAGCGTCTCGATGAGATCTTTTCCCACGCTCGCCACCATTTCTTCATCATCGACCAGGAGCACGGTCTTCTTGGCCGGCTCCTTCCCCCTTGGCGCTGAGGTTTGTTCCTGCTTTTTCTCGCCTTCCCCGTCACAGGCGGGAAGAAGGATTTCGAAGGTGCTTCCCCGGCCTTCCTCGCTGGTCACGTTGATGAAGCCGCCGTGATTCTTGACGATGCCATAAGCCGCTGCAAGACCCAGCCCCGTGCCCTTCCCCACCTCCTTGGTGGTGAAAAAAGGTTCGAAGATGCGCTCCTGAGTCTCGGAATCCATGCCCACGCCCGTGTCTCTGACGCTCACCTGCACATACTTGCCCGGCTTCACGAAGTAGGGCCGGATGAAGTTTTCGTCGAGAAGAAAGTTTTCCGTCTTGACGTAGAGGTGGCCTCCGTTGGGCATCGCCTGGCCCGCATTGACGTAGAGGTTCATGAGCACCTGTTCGACCTGGCCCTGGTCCGCCAGGACAGGCCACAGGCCTGGTTCCCACTGTTTATGAAGAATGATCTCCTTCTTGGTGGAAGCAAAGACGGCACTCGTCTTTTCCGCCACCTCGCTCAGGTCGACCTTCTTGACCTCGTACTTCCCGCCCCTGGCAAACCCAAGAAGTTTCCGGGTCAAGTCCACACCGCTGCGAACATAGTCTTCCACTTTCTTGAGCTTTCGGTATGTTGCATGGGCAGGGTCCAGATCCAGCAGAAGCAGAGAGACGGTCCCCAGGATGCCGGTGAGCAGATTGTTGAAGTTGTGGGCGATGCCTCCGGCCAGGGTGCCCAAAGATTCGATCCTCTGGGCGGCCTGGAACTGTCGTTCCAGACGTTTCGTCGCGGTCAGATCCCTCGCAATGCCCCAGAGCCCGGTCACGGCTCCAGCGGCGTCGCGCAGAGGCACTCGTGTCACATGAAACGTCGTGGCGATTCCCCTCATGGGGATCACCAGTTCCTTTTCCAGGGTCTCCCCATCGAGCACGAGCCTGTCCCCTTCTTCGATTCCTTTTGCCGCCTCCGCTCCGAAAAGGTGGCGATCTGTCTTGCCGACCCACTGGGCCGGTGGAAGGCCGAAAAGCCGCTCCATGGCCGGATTGACCAGGGTGTAGGTCAAGTTCCGGTCTTTCAGAAAGATGGCGTCCTGCGCGGTCTCAAAGAGGGCACGAAACGCCGCTTCCCTGCTCAGGAAGTCCACTTCTTCTTTCAATCGTTCGTTGATCTCAAGCAGGTGGAACGTTTTCTCCTGCACCACCCGATCGATTTCTTCCTTGGATTCCTTCAACTCCGCTTCGGCCTGTCTTCTTCCGGCGACAACCAGGCGCCTCTGCTCCACGGCGTTTTCCAGGGTTTTGATCAGTGCGGCCTTGCCAAACGGCTTGAGCACGTGAGCATGGGCGCCCCGTCTCAAGCCCTCCAGGGCTCGATCCGCTGAGTCGAAGTCTGCCAGAAGCACAATCCGGATATCCCGACACTGCCGCAGCAGCTCTTCCACGATGGTGAGGCTATCGATTTCTTTCAAACCCACGTTGACCAGGGCAGCGTCGAAATCGAGTCTCCTCGCGTGTTCCAGGACCTCCTCGAGGCCTTGGGCTGAATGCAACTCCCAGGCTCCTCCATTCAAGAAGGATCGCAGGCGCAAGCTCGCTTCCGGATCGTCTACAATGAGAACACGCGGTGTGTCAGACATGGCTGCTTCGATCTCCAAAGGGAGTAGGGATCGGTAGTGCGTTGGGTAAGATCGCCGCTGAAGCCGTATTAAGACCGGTATTGTTAACCCCTCTACAAGAAGGGGTCAAGGAAAAACGCAGCGACCTGGGCGGAGTCTCGACCCTAGGCGTGCAGCCTTAGACCCGCCGGATCTTTGACGCTTCGGAGAAATTCTCGCGGCTCTCGGCCTGCCCGGGAAACGATAAGCGGATGGTATCTCTGGAAAACCCGCCGCTGGCACTGAACTTGCTTAAGCTCGGGTCGGGATAATCTGTCCCATCGAAAGATCCCGGTGACGCGGTCACGACGCCTTGCAGGGGAAACCCTGTGCCCGAGACGCGTGACCGGACAGAAATCGGGATCGTCGAACCGGATCGCGAGAAGGTTTCAAGGCTCAGATCAAAAAAGTCAAAACAGGAGGCAGATGATGAAAAGGAAGTTGTGGTTCACCGTGCTGGTTGTGGGTTTCGTGCTTGCAGGTTCTGCTGCGGGAATACCGACGGCTGCCGCCATCGAAGGGGTCCACTATGACGGCTCATCCCAGATCTATTGGGCCTTCGTCAAAGACACGGCCGAGATGTTCACCAAGGAGACCGGCATCAAGGTTGTCGCAGAGGATCGAAAAACACAGGATGCCGTTCCTTCCCTGGTCTCGGGACGATCCAACGTGGGCGGACTGGCGAGAAAGCTGAAACTGGCTGAAAAAGCACAGGCTCAGGATCTCACGGAGACTTTGATCGCCAGGGATTACATGGCGGTCTTCGTGCCCAAAGACAGCAAGGTAGAAAACCTCACCCTTCAGGACCTCAAGAAGGTTTTCTCCGGGCAGATCACGGACTGGAAGGACATTGGAGGGGCTCCGGGCCCGATCCAGGTGGTCATCCCCCAGATCAAAACCGCCTGCACCGTCAATTTCAGGGAACAGGTCATGGGCGACGCCCCCTTTGCCAAGGACACCCTCATCACGGAAACCGCCGGGGCTGTTTTGGAAGCCGCCAAAGGCAAGCCGGCCATTTCTTACATCTCCTTCGGCGCCGTGTCGAAAACGGTCGACTTCAAGGTGCTCAAGATCGAGGGCAAGCAACCCGGCACGGCCGGCTATCCCCTGGTCCAGGAGATGTACTTCGCCACCAAGGGGCAGCCTGAGGGCGATGTGAAGAAGTATGTCGAGTATTTCCTCAAGGGGGCAGGCAAGGGGCTTCTCGAAAAGGCAGGACTGTTCCCTGCCCAATGAGAGGTTGACCGCTATCGCCAGAGGCGCTTTCTCCTTGAGGAGGGCGCCTCGGTTTAAAGGGGGGAGTTATGAAATTCAAGCTCCAATACGGCGCAAAGATCATCTTTCACACGCTGGTTCTGTCCCTGGTTCCCATCTGTGTTCTCACCCTCCTTAACGTGAACAATGCGAGAAAGGAGTTGAGCAGCCTGGTCAGGCAGGACTTCATGAACATGACCGGATTTGTCTGGGAGATCCTCAATGCCCACTACGCTCTCGTGAAGGAAGCCGAGATCGGCGAAGAGGTGATGTGGATCCTGCAGGCCCGAGAGCAGGAAAAGGAGTTCATCATTAAAGAGGATGAGCAGAGCGTCAAGAACTGGCATGCCCTGATGGACCGGATCAGGAAGTCGCCGGTCCACGTGGGCGACGTCCCCGCCGCCCTGCTCAACTACGAGGCGGTTTTCGAGAAGTTCACCAAGGGAATGCTGGCGGACCTCGGGGAACTGACCCGGTCCGGGGAAGCCCTCGAGACCCAGATCCGCAAGTGGATCAAGGTGGTGGCCACGGCAGAATACCAGGAAACGATCAAAACCAAAGTGGTCGGGCCCAGGCGAACGGACGGGACACGGGACATCACCAAAGGCATACGAATCGGTGAGTCAGGATTCATTTTTTTTCTCAAACCCGACGGAAACGCGATGGGTCACCCCACCCAGGAAGGCAAGAATCTGTCCGGCC
>JALOPA010000246.1 GCA_025454125.1 Thermodesulfobacteriota bacterium | reverse complement strand
GTCATTCCCGCGAAGGCGGGAATCCAGTCTTTTCGAGCGCTTCTGGACTCCCGCCTTCGCGGGAGTGACGGCTTGGAGGACTTTTTGCGTGGCCGTCAAAGAAGCGAAAACCAATTTAGACAGGATCAACCCGCCGCCGCCCAGGGAGCTATGTCGGGGCAAGCAGGATTGACAGGATTTTTGGCTTTTATATATTCGCAAACACGATAATACCCATAATCCGGAAATCCCGTTGGCATAAAGTCTTGGCGCATTTGGCAAGGCATGCTGAGCAAAAGCTTGTTATCCAACAAAAAGCCCCGCTTCACGCGGGGCTTTTTGTTGAACAAGGGTTTTTTCTGCTTCTCTTTTTCGTGCTTTCCAGTTTTCGCCTGCCCTGAGCGCAGTCGAAGGGTGCTTTCGTGATTGCTTTTTCTGCGTTGTTGTGCCCTTCTGTCTACTGGCTTCTGTCTACTGTATTCTCATTTCGTCAACTTTAGGCACTTCTTAGAAGTGCTTCAGGGGCGCTTTGCCTATGGCAAACACGTTGAACCCCATGTCGAACAGTTTCCTGTGATCCAGGATATTCCGCCCGTCGAAGATAAAGGCGGGCTGAACCATGGATTTGAAGATCCGCTTGTAGTCCAGGGTCCGGTACACGTCCCATTCCGTGAGCACGGCGATGGCATGAGCCCCTTTGGCCGCCTTGTAGGGATCGGCCTGAAACGTCACCCCCTGCTTGAAGGGCTTCAAGTCCTTTTTTGCGTTTCCGAGGGCCTTGGGATCGGTGATCACCACTTCTGCGTGCTCTTCGAGCAGCCCCTGGGCCACGTAGATGGCCGGGGATTCCCGTGTGTCACCTGTGTTGGCTTTGAAAGCGAAACCGAAAAGAGCGATCCTTTTCCCTGCCACTGTGTTGAACATGTTGGAGAGCATGTTCTGAACGAACCGGTTCTGCTGCCAGTCATTGATCTCCACGACCGACTCCCAGTACCTTGCCGCCTTGTCCAGGCCGTAGCTCTCGCAGATGTAGACGAGATTGAGGATGTCCTTCTTGAAGCAGGAGCCGCCGAAGCCCACGCTCGATTTCAAGAACTTGGGCCCGATCCTGGAGTCCATGCCGATGGCCGAAGCGACCTCGTCGATGTCCGCTTCAGTCTTCTCGCACAGGGCTGAAATGGAGTTGATGGAGGAGATTCTCTGCGCCAGAAAGGCGTTGGCCGTCAGCTTCGAGAGCTCGGAGCTCCACACGTTCGACTCTATGATTTTTTCTCTGGGAACCCAGTTCAGATAAATGTCCACCACCGCTTTTCTGGCTTTGATCCCCTGCGGGGTCTCTCTCGAACCGATCAGCACTCGATCCGGGTTCTCCAAATCCTTTATGGCGGTTCCTTCTGCCAGGAATTCCGGGTTGGACACGACCTCGAAGTGCATTCCCTTGGAGTTCTCGTTGAGAATCCGTTCCATGGCCGAGGCGGTCCTCACCGGCAGTGTGGATTTTTCCACAACGACCTTGCTGTCCTTCGAGCAGGCCAGGATTTCCCTCGCCGTCTTCTCCCAGTACTGCAGATCCGCTGCCCTGCCTGCGCCCTGTCCGAAGGTCTTTGTGGGCGTGTTGACGGAAACGAAAATGATCTCCGATTCCTCGATCCCCCTCTCTATTTCCGTCGAAAAGAACAGGTTCTTGCCCCGGCTCTTTTTCACGACTTCGTCCAGACCGGGCTCAAAGATGGGGAGAGTGCTGCTGTTCCACGCCTTGATCTTGTCCTTGTCGATGTCTACAACCACAACCTTGTATTGCGGGCACTTGTAGGCGATCATCGCCATGGTCGGGCCGCCTACGTAGCCGGCCCCGATGCACAAGATGCTCCTCTCAAACGCCATACCGTTTCTCCTCTCCAAACGAAGAATACAGAAGACAGCAGACAGAATACAGAATAAAAGACGAAAATCCCATAAAACGAACGATCTCTCGCCCGCTCGCCTAAGCTCGCTCGAGCCCCAGAGGTCACAGAGAAATCAAATGACTGCCTCTGACAGGACCTACGGGATAAAAGAATATAAGGAAACTGATGCGAGCTCAAAACGGCCATTGCAAATGGCTGGATGCGCAAGCATGGCGCACAGTGATGCTGAAGCCGCAAAAATAAGCAAGCAAACTTTGTTTTGCAGCTTCAGCATCACTGAGTGTGTCTTGGGCGAGCATATTCTTCATCCAGTAAATCATGTGGATCCTGTCTGATTTTCTCTGCGTTTCTCTGCGGCTCTGCGAGAGATTGCCCTTCGCCTTAGATTTTGTAGAAGCCCCGGAACCAGGTCACGAAATTCTTGACCCCTTCCTCCACGCTCATGGCCGGCTTGTAGCCGAAATCTTCCACCAGGTCATTCACATCCGCCCACGTTGCCGGCACGTCCCCCGGCTGCATGGCGAGGAAATTCTTCTTCGCCCTTTTCCCCAGCGCCTTCTCTATGGCCTCAATGAATTCCATCAGCTCCACGGGGGTATTGTTCCCGATGTTGTAGATCCGGTAGGGCGCGTGCGATCTCGACGGATCGGGAACCTTGCCGCTCCACTTCGCATCGCCCTCAGGCGGCCTGTCCAGGACCTTCACGACTCCCGTGACGATGTCGTCGATGTAGGTGAAGTCCCTCTTCATCTTCCCGTGGTTGAAGACATCGATGGGTTTGTCCCCGAGGATGGCTTTGGTGAAAAGGAAAAGCGCCATGTCCGGCCGGCCCCAGGGGCCGTACACGGTGAAAAACCTCAGCCCCGTGGTCGGTGTGGCGTAGAGGTGGCTGTAGGTGTGGGCCATGAGCTCATTGGCCTTCTTGGTTGCGGCGTAGAGCGAAATGGGGTGGTCCACATTGTCGTGGACGGAAAAGGGGTACTTTTCATTGAGCCCGTACACAGAGCTGGAGGAGGCGTAGACCAGGTGCTTGATTTTTTGATGCCTGCACCCTTCGAGGATGTTCATGAAGCCCACTACGTTGGCATCCACATAAGAATGAGGATTGACGAGGGAATACCGGACCCCTGCCTGAGCAGCCAGATGGCAGGCCTTGTCGAACTTCTCCTTTTTGAAAAGCTCCTCCATCCCCTGCCTGTCTTCGAGGTTCATTCTCTTGAACCGGTATCCCGGATACTTCGCGCTTTTGACCCACTCTCCCGCTTCGGCCTTTCGGCGATCCAAACCGTCCCTTTCAAGGCGCTTGAACTTAAGCTGCACGTCATAGTACGTACTGATGTTGTCGATGCCGACAACCTCGTCGCCTCTCTCCGCGAGTCTCCCCGCCACAGAGGAACCGATAAAACCTGCCGTTCCCGTAACCAGGATGTTCATTGATGAGCCTCAGTCCCCAGCATTCCTAGCAGCAAATCGACTCATTAATTCCGCCGCAACTGGTGAACTCCCTGAGAGACCTCGCGCAGTTCCGGTCTTCCTGTCTTCTGCTCTGAGCTGTTCCCTATGAACGGTGAGACCTTTGACCTGACTCAGGACTTTCAGCTGTCTTCCTATGAGCTGAGAGCTCTCTTCCTGTGAGCGTGCTTCACCTTCGCCGACTCCAGGTACTCTTTCATGCACGCGGCAAGGGTCTCCATGGTCTGTCTGAATTTCAGTTCGTTCTGTTCGAGAAGCGTAAACCGGAAGCCCTGTAGATCGGTGTTGAACGAGCTGAGCGGAACCACGCAGATCCCTGCCGCGCCGATAAGATAGTACACAAACCTCTTGTCAGGCTCCATACCAGGCATAGCGCAGAGCTCTTCTAACAGGCTTTGGACCTCCTTGTTCGCAATCGGCAGGCGCTGCTCAAGGTTCAGCCGATCTTCCTCAAAGACGACCGTGGCGTAAAAAGCGCCATTGGTCCTGTTGGTGATGATTCCGTCCACCTTCCGCAGCGTGTTGTGGGCGATCTCGGAGAAACGCTCATAGCGCCTCCGTCGTCCGGCGAGAAAGGATTCGTACTCAGGATGCTCCAGGATCTTGGGAATGGCTTTTTGCGGCAAAGTGGTCGAACACACTTCCACCATTTTTGCGTTCACGATGCTCTCGACGTACTTCCCGAACTGCGGATCCCTTTTTGAGTTGTACACCTCGATCCACCCGCAGCGGGATCCCGGCCACGGCAGTTCCTTTGAAATACCCTTCATGGATATGGCGGGGACATCCCCGATCACGGCCGAGAGCGGTTTTGTCTCTTGCCGGTTGTAGACGATGTTCTGGTAGATCTCATCCGCGATGATGAACAAGTCAAACTCCTCCGCGATAGCGACGATTTCCTTCAGGATAGCCACAGGGTAAACCGCGCCAGTGGGATTGTCGGGATTGACGATCAGGATTCCCGACACCGCAGGGTTGTATTTTACCCGGTTTCTCAATTCCTCCAGGTCAGGGTACCATTTGTTCCGTGGATTCAGAGGATAGCAGATAGGCCGCATTCCTGCGTGGGCCGCTTCAGCGGATGAGTGCGTGGTGTAGGTCGGAGAGGGAGTGATGACGCGGGCGGTGGTGCGAAGAAAGCCATACACCTTGGCAATCGCATCGCCCAGCCCGTTGAAAAAGACGATGTCGTCTGCGGAGATGCGCGGACCGCCGTTTGAATTGTTCCGGCCTGCCAGGAACTCCCTGGTTTCCAGCAGCCCCTTGGAGGGGCAGTAGCTGTAGGAGCAGTCTTCCATTGCGAGGCTGGAGATGATCTCCTTCATCCATGGCGGGATTTTTTCGCCTTTGGCCACCGGGTCGCCGATATTTTCCAGGTTGACGTCGACCCCCAGAGCCTTCATTTTTTCGACCACCTTCATGATGTTGCGGATCTCGTAATTGAGTTCGCCAGCCCCTATGTGAACAATCTCGTTTCTCACTTGCAGTTATCCCTCCCGAAGC
>JALOPA010000245.1 GCA_025454125.1 Thermodesulfobacteriota bacterium | reverse complement strand
ACCAAGGCCTTGCATGTCCAGCCCTACACCACCTTCGCCCATTTTCAGATTTCCCTGGACCTGCTTTCCCTCTACGCCATGATCTACTTCACAGGGGGCATCTACAGCCCCCTTCTCATGTTTGTGATCTTCCATATCATCCTCGCAGGGCTTCTGCTCCCGCCTCTGGCCTGCTACCTGTACAGTTTCAGCTCTCTGCTGGCCACGGCCGTCCTTGTAGGGCTTGTGAGGGCAGGGGTCTTGCCGGAGCAGCCTCTCCTGCTCCACAGCTCCCTGTTCCCGAACCTGCTCCTCGCCCAGCAGAGCCTGAAAGAGGTGGCGCTCGTGTACGTGTTTTTTGGGGCCGCAGTTCTGATCACGGCCTTCCTCACGACGACGGTCCGGGGAAGCCTGTGGAGCAAGGGCCAGGATCTGCTTCGGGTTTCCAAAGATCTGGACGCCAGCAATGCGAAGCTCACGGCTCTGTACGACGTCGTGAAGCGCATGGGGATGTGCTCGGATCTTCAGGAACTCCTGGACACGGCCACCCGCAGTGTCGCGAGTATCATGGGCGTCAAGGGATCCTCCATCAAACTGCTGGACGAGACGCGCCGGAAGCTCATTTTCTCATCCACCTATGGGCTCAGCGAGAACTATCTGGCCAAGGGGACCATCGACATCGAGAAGAGCCCCATCAACCGGAGGATTATCGAAGGTTCTTTTGTGGCCATGGGGCGGATCGACGAGCAGGACTACTTTCAGTATCCCGAGGACATCAAGAAGGAGGGGATCGCCTCCATGGTCTGTCTGCCCCTGCGGGTGGAGAAGATGCCCCTGGGGGTCTTCTGCATGTACAGTGAGATCTCCTACGACTTCAGCGAAAACGACATCAAGTTCTTTTCCCTTCTGAGCGATCTGACCGCCCTGGCCATTGAAACCTTGAGGGGAGAAATCAACAAGACCTGGTTCCTCCAGAAAGCGGCCCACCAGCTGCGTTCGCCCTTCAGCGCCATTTACAGCCTCATGAAGGTGCTTCGAAAGGGATATCTGGGCCCTGTGAGCGAGCCGCAGCAGGATGCGATCCTTCGGTGCGAGAAGCGGCTGGAAATCCTGGGAACCCTGGTCAATGATCTGCTGAAACTGGGCATCAAGCGACAGCACCAGGACCGGGGAGCGATTCAGCCGGTGGACGGGGTGAAGGTGCTGAGGGCCCTCGAAGAGCTTTACGCGAGTCCCGCCTCTGAGAAGGGAGTGGCCGTCGACTTTGTCGTGGACCCCTCTGTGCCGGAGCTGTTGGCCGACGGGAAGCTTCTGGACGAGCTTTTCGGCAATCTCATCTCCAATGCGATCAAGTACACCCCGTCCGGGGGAAGGGTCCGCGTTTCCCTGGCTGGGGAAGGCGAACACCGGGTGCGCTTTGAGGTGTCCGACACGGGCATCGGCATACCCGAAGAAGACCTCTCGCGGCTGTTCACCGAATTTTTCAGGGCCGAGAACGCCAAGGCCCTGGCAGAGGAAGGCACCGGACTCGGTCTCGTCATCGTGAAGGAAGTCCTGGACTTCTTCGGAGGGTCCATATCCGTCAAGAGCAAGGTGGGCGAAGGGACCACCTTCACCTGCCTCCTGCCGTCGGTCTAGCAGGCTGCTGAAAAACGCCCATCTTGGAGGAGAGTGACAAGTAACAAGTGACGAGTAACAAGTTATAGGACACAACATCAAAACACAGTCTTTTCACTCGTGACTCGTCACTTGTCACTCAGATGGGTGCCTTGCATCCGGCCGTTTTTGAGCAGCCTGCAGCGCAGGTGCTTTTCAGCCACCTGCCATATTTCTGGTGACTTCGCTCCCGTTTGCGGTAAAGTCAAAACGCGAGCCGGCCTGAGCCACCCATTTCAATAAGTTCAACGGTTACGGATTTCGGGTTTCGAGTTCGGCGCAAGCGATGGGCTTGCGTGAGGGTAGGATAACAAGAGATGCGCATCCCGTTACACAAACGAATCTTCCTCAATTTTGTCCTGGTCATTGCCCTGTTCGGAATTCTGGGCGCGGTGCTCAGCTCTTTTCTGATCAACCGCACCACCCTCGATGAAGCCCAGCGCAGGGTGAGCCTGGATCTGCGTTCCGCGTGGGACGTGCTGCACAATGAAATCGACAGGCTCCAGCTCTTCGTGAGCGTGCTCAGCACGGGAAAACGCGTGGACGACGCCTATGCCATGCCCGGTTCCCCGGCCAACCGGGTGGCGCTGGAAGAGGTGAGGAGACAGTGCGGCTTCGACTTCCTCACCCTTACGGACACCAAAGGTCAGGTGCTGGTGCGAACCCTGGAGCCTTACACGACCGGGGACATTCTCTCCAACGATCCCTTTGTCTCCGGGGCACTGAGAGGGGAAACGAAAAAGGGGATCACCCTGCTCGGGCAGCAGCGGCTTCGGGATGAGGGAGGCAACCTGGAGGAGCGGGCCTTCATTGTTTTTGAGCCTACGCCCAAATCCAAGGTCAGAGCCAAGACTTCGGAATCCGCGGGAATGGCTCTTGTGGCCAGTGCCCCGGTTCTGGACAACAGCGGAAAAGTCATCGGCGCGATCTATGCGGGCCTGCTCCTGAACAGGAACCACGGGCTGGTGGACAAGATCCGCTCCATTGTGTTTGAGAACAAGACCTACCGGGGCCAGCCCCTGGGGACCGTCACGATTTTTCAGTGGGACTGCCGCATTGCCACGAACGTGATCCTGACCAACGGCAACAGGGCGATCGGGACACGGGTGAGCGAAGAGGTTTACGACAAGGTGCTCGAAAACGGCCTGCACTGGTACGACAGGGCTTTCGTGGTGAAAGACTGGTACTTGAGCGCCTATGACCCGATCCATGACATCAGCGGGAAAGTGATCGGCATTCTTTATGTGGGGGTCTTGGCCAAGCAGTATGACGACCTGAAGCGGGACCTGTGGAAGCTTTATGGCGCCATCTCCGGGGGGGTGGGGATTTTTGTGCTGGCCATCGGGCTCATCTTCGCACGGCGCTTGACCGGTTCGATCAGCCGCCTGGCGGTGGCGGCCGGGAAAATCGGAAGTGGAACGCTCGACCTCAATGTGAAAGAGCCCAAGGCGGACGATGAAGTGAGGGATCTGACTCAGGCCTTCAACCTCATGGCCGCGAGCCTGAAGGAAAGAGATGAAAAACTCAGGGCCGCGAATGAAGCTCTGGAGAGGTCCAACAAATCCCTCGAAAAGATGAACCTGAACTATCTCGACATGCTGGGCTTTGTCTCCCATGAACTGAAGAACACCCTGGGAGTCATTTACACTTCCGCCAGAGCCCTGGACTCGGGGATCGTGGGGCCCTTGAGCGACGCCCAGGCGACTCTTGCGCGCAACATTGCGAAACGCATCGACGGGGCCGTGAGAATGACGAAAAACTACCTGGACCTCTCGCGGATTGAAAAAGGCGAGCTCCGGGTGATCCCGAAGGTCGTCGAAGTGGTCGGGGAGATCATCGCCCCTCTCCTCGGGGAGCTGAAGCCGGTCATTGACCAGCAGGGAGTGACCGTGGAGCGAGAGCTTCCGGAAGCGATCGTCCTGAAAGCGGACGCGGCCCTTCTCAAGATTGCCTACCGGAATTTGTTGGACAATGCCTTGAAATACGGCAAGAAGGGCGGCAGAATAAGGCTGGCCTGCGAGGAGAAAGACGGAGGCTTTCACTTCGAGGTGTGGAACGAAGGAAAGGGTTTGACTCCCGAACAGAGCTCGATGCTCTTCGAAAAATTCGCCAGGATCGAAAGCCATGAGGAAGCCACCCGGAGCACGGGGCTCGGTCTTTTCATCACCCGGGAGATCATCACGAAACACCACGGGGAGATCCGGGCGGAATCCGAACCGGGACAGTGGATGCGGTTCCGGTTCACCCTGCCTGTGAGCCCTCCGTTGCCCGCGGTGGAGAAACAGTCCGTGAAGGAATGAGCTTATGACAAAGAAGAAGGTCCTGGTCATTGACGATGAGCAGATCGTGCTCAACAGCGTCAACAAAATCCTGGGGCAAGGGGGCTACGAGGTCGAGACCTCCTTGAGCGGCCGGCAGGGACTGGAGTGGGCTCTTGCCAAGAGCTATGACCTCGTTTTGACCGATGTCCGGATGCCCGACATGGGCGGAATGCTGATTCTGAGGGAAGTCAGGAAAGCCAAGCCGGCCATGCCGGTGATCATCATCACCGGCTATGCCAACGTGCAGTCGGCCATGCAGGCTATGAAGCTTGGGGCGGCCGAATACATCGAAAAACCCTTCACGCCGGACCAACTCCTCAAGGCCGTGAGCAACGCCGTTGACCATGCGGCCGCCCTGAAGGAGGATCGGCCGGCGGCCGTGCACAAGGAGGAGATCCTTCGAGTGCTGGAGCGAGCGGCCCGGGACACGGACTTTGTCTTCAATCTCCTGCACCGCTGGGCCGATGCCCTTGAAGAATACGATCTGACAGGCCCCGAGAAGCTGGCCCTGCTCACCGGCGACATCGAGTGGATTGAAAGCCAGGTCGGTCCGCTCACGAAAGACCAAAAACGCTGGCTCCAGAGGCCCCTGAGCGCGGAGGTGCTCAAGATCTTCGGGTGGTAGCCGGTCGGCTGCTTTACCGGAGCACCAGTCCCTGGGTCAACCATCTGCGGCTCTCTTCGAGATGGAATTTCATCTCCATCACATAGTCCGGCCGGACCTCGTCTCTCCACCGCGGGTATCCTCCCACCCAGACGTACTGGATGATCTGGTGAAAAACTTGCTTGGTGAAAAGGTATTCACCGATTGAAACGCTGTCATGCTCCTGGTCCACCCGGACCGGGATGGTGTTTCTCCCTGCCCAGGTTTCCAGCAAAGACATGGCCCAAGAGCGGTTTTGAAAGCCCTCCGGCTTTTGCT
>JALOPA010000244.1 GCA_025454125.1 Thermodesulfobacteriota bacterium | reverse complement strand
GCTCTCCGGAAGATAGGAGACGATCAACGCCACGGTCTGGGGATGTTCTCCCTTGAGGATGTTGAACAGCTTTTCCCCCGCCACGACCGACAGATCGTCGAAGGGGGTCCTTTTCACCTCCTGGCCGATGGACTTGCAGATCTCCCTGGCTCTGCCCCCATCCAGAGATTTGTTGATCACCTGCTCCAGGAAGGATCTCCCGGACACGTGGAGGGTCCTGTCGCTTCCGAAACTGTTCAGGAACTCCTCCATCACCCCGTTGAGCACTTCGGAGGGACTGGTGTTGATCTCCGACATGCATTTTCCAATCTCTTTGATGCTCGGTTCATCGAGCCGCTTGAAGAAGGAAGACGCAAACTCCTCGCCCATGGCCAGGAGGAAGACCGCGGCCTTTTGGGGCCCCTTGAGTTTGGCAGCAATTCCTTTAGCCGCATCCATACGCTCTACTCAGACATCCATCCCTTGAGGAGTTGAAAGGTTCTGTCCGGATTCTCTTTGCTGACGGCCAGGGCTCTGTCCTTGAACCCCGGACTCCCCGCGGCCGGAATCTGCGGGAACACCTCACCCGTGAGAGCGTTTTCCACAACCCTGGGACCCTGCGCTACCGCCACTTTTCTGAGGCTCCTGATCAGGGGCCGGACGATCGTGAAAAACACGAGGAGCACGAGGAACCCGTTCAGGAAGGTCCTTTTGTAGGAGCCGAGCGCCTCCAGCGTCCCTTTCCAGAGGCTGGCGCCTTCCGGTTCCGCTTCGACGGCCGACTCATTTGAAAAGGGCATGGACATAATGGACACGAGGTCTTCGCGGTCTTCACTGTAACCCATCGCTCCCTTCACCAGGTTTTCGAATTTCTTGAGCTCTTCTCCGCTCCTGGCCACGTAGGTTTTCTTCGTTTTTCCCTCTGCTGATTTCTCCTGCGTGTAGGTGCCGTCAATGACCGCAGCCACCGACAGGCGCCTGATGTTGCCCGCAGGAGAGACCACGGCACGGGTGATCCTGTTGATCTCGTAATTGGTGGTGCTGTCTTTCTTGGCTCTGGAACTCTGGGATCCGGACGCGGCGGGAAGGATGCCTCTTCGCTCATCGACGTGGGTCTGCTCCGAGGCTGAGGCGTGTTCACCGGAGCGGCTGGATTCCTCGATGTCCCTCCGGCTCCGGACCGCGGCTGCGGAGGGGTCGTATTCCTCTGCGTTCGAGGTGACCTTGCTGAAATCGATCTGGGCGCTCACGCGGACAATGGCCTTGCCGGGGCCCACGACCCCCTCCAGCATGCTCTCCACGTCGGAGCGGATTTCGCTTTCCACCCGTCTCTTGTACTCGATCTGGAGATTGTTGAGAAGAGCCGCCGAATCTTCCTTGCTGGCCCCTTTGAAGATCACCCGGCCCCGGGTGTCCACCACGGTGACCTGCTCGGGATCCAGGCCCTCGACCGCGCTCGCCACCAGGTGAACAATGGCCGCCAGCCTGCTCGGGGGAAGGCTCGACCGAAGCTCCAGCTGAACCGAGGCGGAGGCGGGTTTGCTCCCTTCCACGAAGAGGGACTGTTTGGGCAGCACGATGAAGACCTTGGAGCTCTGCACTTCCTGAAAACGGTTGATGGTCCTGGACAGCTCGCCTTCCAGGGCACGCTTGTAGTTGAGCTCCTGGACAAAGCTCGTGGTCCTGAAGTCATTCTTGTCGAAGAGCTCGAATCCCACGGTTCCGCCCCTGGGCAGGCCCTCTCCGGCGAGCCCGAGGCGCAGGTCATAAACCTGTTCCCTGGGCACCAGCAGGACCGTCCCGTTTCCCTCGATGTGATAGGGGACGTTCTTCTTCTTCAGCTCCGCGATGACGGCCCCTGCGTCTTCGGGGGAAAGCCCCCTGAGCAGGACCTGGTAGTCCACCTGGTTCGCCCACAGGAACATGGTCACGAACCCGGCCGCCATCAGGAGGAGAACGAAAAGCAGGGCCAGTTTCCTGGCCGGGGGCAAGGCCTTGAGGAAATCCGCGAACTGACGTAGTGCGTTGTTCATGAATCGCCTTTCTCGGCAGGGTGCCTTAAACGCCTCTGCTCGCAGGTTGCTCCATTGCGCTCGGATGCGAGGCGCGCGTCTCGGTGACAAGGAACGAGTGGCTCGGAATACCCGTCGTTCCTGTGTGTCTGGTCACTGGTCACTCCTCACTTGTCACTCCGGCGGATCGACGTTTTTTGCGCCATCTGCTAGTACTGCATGTGCATGATTTCTTTGTAGGCTTCGATCACTTTGTTCCTCACCGTCAGGAGCAGGCGCATGGAGAGATCGACCTTTTGCGACGCAATCATGTATTCCGTAACGTCGGCCTTCCCCTCCAGAAGCGCTCCGAGGGAACGATTGGCCTCGCCCTCGAGGTGACGGACTTTGCCCACCGCCTCCTCCAGAAGGTTCCCGAACCCCTCGGCGGCGGACGTTTTTTTCTGCCCGCCCCTTTCCAGGGGCAGGGCCACGGTCTCGTTGATTCTCAGGTCTGCCATGGTTTATCTCCCGATCTCCAGGGCCTTGAGCGCCATTTGTCTGGTGGTCTTCATGGCCGTCACATTCGCTTCGAACACCCTCCTGGCCGTGAGGAGATTCGTCATTTCGACAACAAGGTCCACATTGGGTTTCAGGACCGAGCCTTCCTCGTCCGCGTCGGGATGGCCCGGATCATGGACCTGCACCCACGGACTCTGATCCTCCACCACGTCCTCGATCTTTGCGGCCTCCAACCGGCGGCTGAACAGCGCGTCAAAATCCTCCACGGGCTCGGTGCCGAGAACGATCATTTTTCTGCGGTAAGGGCCTCCCTGTTCCGTGCGTGTGGTCTCCATATTGGCCAGGTTGCTGGCAATGACGTCCATCCTTTTCCTCTGAACACGGAGTCCAGAGGCGCTGATGTCAAAGGTTCGAAAGATCCCCATGTCATCGTCCTCCTTCTCTGATGATGTCCTTCAAGAGGTTGATCTTCCGGGTCAGGATCTCGGAAGCCGTGCGGAAGAGCAGATCGTTTTCAGCCAGCCGGGTCATTTCCCTGTCGATGCTGACCCAATTGAACCCGTTCCACTCCTCCTCTTCCTCCGTCACCTCCACGCCCTTCAGACCTCCAGGCGCCATGCCGAGATGCCTCGGATCGGTTTGCGTCATGGAAACGGACGGGCTTCCCTCCATGGCCTGCTTCAGAGCGCTCTGGAAGTCGATCTCCTTAGGCCTGTACCTCGGGGTATCCAGATGGCCGATGTTCTCCGTGATCACCGAGTGTCTCTGCTGGGCGATCCCCAAGGCTTTTTCGAGGCCTCCCCACACATGATGAAAGGAGAATTTGTCCTCCATGGATCTTCCCTCCTGCGCGCCCGGGCTCTGGGATGCTTGGAAAGCAAGTTGCGTGCCTTGTCTAGGCGCATTGCATTTTCTCTCTGTACTCGTTCAGTTTGTTCCTCAGGGTCCGCACACTGATCCCCAGGATTTCCGCCGCATGGGTCCGGTTGCCGTTCGTCCGGTCCAGAGCATGGAGAATCGTCTTTTTTTCAAGCTCTTTAAGGGAGATGGTGGAGAAAGAAGGCATGAAGTTTGCCCCCTCGCCTTCCCTCTCGTGCCTTTCCGGGAAAAGATCCTTCCTCTCAATCCGTTCTCCTTTGCAGAGGAGCACAGCCCTGGCCACCGTGTTCTCCAGTTCCCGCACATTCCCCCTCCAGGGCATCCGGGCCAGACCTTCGACCGCCTCATCCGTCAAACCTTTGACAGAGCGTCCCTCCAGGCGAGTGACCTTTTCCACAAAGAACCGGGCCAGGAGCGGGATGTCCTCTTTCCTCTCTCTGAGGGGGGGGAGACGGAAGGGGATGACGTTCAGACGGAAGAAGAGGTCTTCTCTGAAGCTCCCTTCCTTCAGGAGGTTGTCGATTTCCCTGTTGGTGGTGGCCATGACCCTCACGTCCACGGGGATGGGTTTGTCTCCTCCGATGCGGTCCACCTCCCGCTCCTGAAGCACCCTGAGGAGCTTGGACTGGAGCGCAAAAGCCATCTCGCTGATCTCGTCCAAAAGAAGGGTCCCTTCGTTCGCCAGCTCGAACTTGCCCTTCTTTCGAGCCACGGCCCCTGTGAAGGACCCTTTCTCGTGGCCTAGAATCTCGCTTTCGAGCAGGGTCTCAGGAAGCGCACTGCAATTGACCGCCACAAAAGGCTTGTCTTTCCTCTTGCTGTGCCTGTGGATGTAACGGGCGAAGAGTTCCTTTCCCGTTCCCGATTCCCCCTGGATGAAGACCGAGGCGCGGCTGTCCGCGATGTCTTTTGCCTGGTCGAGGAGTTCCCTCATCCGCGGGCTCTGGGTGATGAGGGCGTAGCGGTTCTCCGCCGGATCCTTTTCAGGGTGTTTCGGATTCTGACCGATCTGGCTCAGGAGTGCCTTCAGGGACTTGGGGTGGAAAGGCTTCAGGATGAAATCAAGCACCCCCAGCTTCATGGCCTCCACGGCCTGGGCGACGGAGGCGCGGGAAGTCACCACCACCACCGGGGTGGCGAGCCTCAGGTCCTTCAGCCTCTTCAGCAGGTTGAGGGCGTCCAAGTGGGGGAGGTCCATCTCCGAGATGATCAGGTCAAAGGCGTCCCCGGCCAGCTTCTCCAGCGCTGAAAACACGTCCGGGGCCGTCACCAGGGTGCACCCTTCCGGATCCAGGGCCCGGGCGATGAGGGCCCTCTGATCGAGGTCTTGATCCACCAGCAAAATCTTCTTCCCTGCCATCGAAATGGTCGTCCCTTTCTTGGTCTAAGGCCTCGTGAAGGATCCCATGTCTCTCTGAAACCGCAGGTCTTCCATCCTCTCCTTCGCCAGACTGGCCCAGAGTGGATCCTCGATCTGGGATAGGCGCCGATAGACCGTCTGGGAGCTCTCTGCCTGGCCGAGGCTCTCCCGGTATTGAGCCAGCCTCCATTGAAGCCTTGCCTCTTCTTGACGGTTTTCTTCCTTCCCCATTTCCTCCTCGATCAGCACCAGCGCCTCGCCGGTGCGACCCAGGCGAAAGAGAACATCGGCGAGATCTTCAAGCACCGGGAGAGGGGGCTGGGCGCACCCCTTGGCGAGGTCTCTCGCCTGTCGAATCGATTGGAGAGCCGCCTCCTTCATTCCACAGGACGCCATGGCCGACGCCCTCTCCGTCAGAATCTCAAGGTGGGTGCAGCCATCCGGAGGGGACTTGAGGGCCGAGGCAAAAGCCTCCAGAGCCCTGTCCCATTGCTTTTGACCGGCCAGAATCCTTCCCCTGAGCTGGTGCGCCCGGGAGATGTACGCCTTGTCTTTCCCTCGGTCGGTGATCGCTCTCAGGGGTTCGAGGGCCTGCTCCGGCTGGTTTCGACGTTGAAGATCCCAGGCCTGGTAGTAGAGCAGGTCGGCAGGCTTCTCCTCATCCGGCAGGAGGCCTCCCGCCGTTTTGAACAGGTCCAAGGCGTCCTCTTTCAGGTCGAGATTGAGAAAGGCCCTGGCGATCGCCAAAAAGAGTTCAGGGGAGTTGATTCTCAAAAACAGATCCTTCTCCTCGTAGTAGAAATGAACCGCCTTCGCGTGGTCGTTGGCCTGCAGGGCCTGCCGGACTGTTCCTTCCAGGCTTTTGAGCAGAATGTGGTCCGTCTCTTTCTGGAGGGGCTGTGTCCCGAAACGGTTCAGCAGCTCCTTGATCATGGCCAGGCTTTTCCCGTACTCCTCCTGCTTCTGGTAGATCACCGCCAGTTTGAGGTACGCCAGCGCCACCAGCGGGTTCTTGTCTTCTTTGCGGCTGGAGCTCTTGAGGATGCTCTCGTACGCTTCCCTCTGGGAAAGGGCCTTCTCCACCGACCACCCCGGCCCCTCTTGGTGCGCCTTTCCTTGACCCTGACCCTGCAACTCCGCCAACCGGATCCGGCAGATGAGAGCGCCCTCTGAATCCGGATGACGCTCTATGGCCCACTGATAGACCTTGGCCGCAGGGTCCAAGAGGTTTTGCTCCCGGTAGGTATCCCCGATCTTGGCGAGCACCAGAGAACTCTCTTTTGAGGCCGGAACCATGTTGTAGTATCGCATGAGGTGCTCACGGGCCTGCGGGTGATTCCCCAATTCGTACGCGTTGTATCCCACATAGAGGGCGATTTCGGGGCGAAGATACACAGTCCGCCCCTCGCGCGTGTCCAAGCCGGTCAGGGCGGCCAGCGATTCCTTGAACCGGTTCATTTCGTAGAGAAGCTTCGCCAGTTCCATTTTGGCATCCAGCGCCTCCGGGCTCTGCGGATAGTGCCGGAGAAGGTACTGGGAGACCGCAAGGGCATCCTCCCATTGCCTTTTCAGAATGAGGACCCTCATTTTTCCTGCGAGAGCCCCCGCTGCTGCGGGCGAGTCCTTGTGGCGGTTGAAGGCCAGACCGTAATACCCGATCGCTTCTTCATGATGGCCGAGCAGCACACTGAGATGTCCCTTGGCCACGAGCGCCTCCGCGGCGAACTGTGAGGACCCGTAGCGGCCGAGAAAGGCGTCATAGTAGCCCTGCACTTCCAGGATTTGGGATGGAACCGAAGGGTCCTTGGCGCCATCGTAGGATCTTGCCAGGAGAAAGGAGGCTCTCTCGCCATGGGGGCTCCCCGGGTCCTGCTCCAGCAGGAGCCGAAAGCGTTCGATCGCCGAGGCCCAGCGCTTCGCTCCAAAGGCCTCAATCCCCTGGCGAAGCAGAACCGTATCCGGGTGGGTGTCCGGGTTCTTGAGGTCCGGGAGTTCTTCCGAGGAGGATCCCGGGCTGGTCTTCGCGGTACGGTCCTCGTGGGGAGGAACGGCCTCTTCCGGGGCAAAGAAAACCGCCCGTTTCTCGTCGGCCCGGACCTCCTCTTTCCTGTCGTCAGCCTTCTCCGGTTCCGGGACGGACGGAGCCTGCACCATCCCCGGGGCAACCCTCCTGTCGGAGGCAACCGTCAGGACCAGGGAGGTTTTCTTCTGGGCCACCGAGAAGGCGGGAAGGGGAAGGCCTTTCACATCAAAAACGAGCCTGATCCGGTCGGGGTGGTGCCCGATTCGAACCCTCTCGATGTTCGGGCTGCTCACGGCTAGGGTTCTCGACTCGAAACCGGGGTTTGTGCACAGGAGGTCCACAACGATCCGGGGCGGGTCCTCGAAGGTCTCCCAGGAGTATTCCTGAATCCTCCCGTTGCCTTCCACCGTGAGGACCGTCTCCCGGTCCGTGGTCTTTGATTTCACTGAAACCACCCGGGTCAGGATTCCCCCTTCGGGGGACGGCGCCGATCCCGTGACCGCAAGGCAGGCGCCCGGCCATGAGAACGCCACGACCAGAAGCCAAGCCCATCCTAAGTGTCGGATCTGGAGCATACGCTCCTGGTGAGCAATTCCTGTGCCAATCGGGCATGACGATTACGGGCGGGGGAAAAAGGC
>JALOPA010000243.1 GCA_025454125.1 Thermodesulfobacteriota bacterium | reverse complement strand
CCGCTCTGTTGTCAATTCAAAAGGCAGCGCAAAAGGTCTTGACCCGAATCGCGAATTGTTGCATTCCTATCTCTGTCATCCCTCCAAGGAGTGTTCTATGAGAACAGGACTGTTGCTCGTCGATCTCCAGAACGACTACTTCCCGGGCGGAAAGATGGAACTTGCGGGGATATTGCAGGCTTCCGAGAAAGCCCGGAGCCTCCTCGACCACTTCAGAAAAAGCAAGCTTCCCGTGTTCCACGTCCAGCACGTGTCCCTCCGGCCGGGCGCGACTTTCTTCCTCCCCGGCACCGAGGGAGTCAAGATACGCGCGACTCTTGAGCCCTTGGCCGGTGAAACGGTCCTTGAAAAGCATCACCCCAACAGCTTTCGGGAAACGCCGCTGCTGGAGGTGCTGCGGAAACAGGGTTTGAGTGACCTGGTCATCGCCGGCGCCATGAGTCACATGTGTGTGGACGCAACGGTTCGCGCAGGCTGCGATCTGGGTTATTCCTGCACCGTGATCGAAGACGCCTGTGCGACAAAGGATCTGGGTTTCAGAGGGATCACGGTTCCTGCGGCACAAGTGCACGCCGCTTTCATGGCCGCTCTTCAAGCCGCCTATGCGAAGGTCATGACGGCCGGGGAGTTTCTGTCTTAGATCATGTTGAGAGAAATTCACGATGTCCGGCAGTTTCCCGGAGAGCCAAGGCGCAGGTGGTTCTCCGACGAAGGATTTGACCTGATCGTTTGGACGGACTCGGACAACCGGCTTCTTGGTTTCCAGCTTTGTTACGACAAGCCGTCCGATCAGAAAGCGCTGACGTGGCTTGAGCATGAAGGCTACCGGCACAGCCGCATCGATGACGGCGACAATCCCGGAAAAATGAAGGCCTCCCCTGTGCTCGAGGCTGACGGGCATTTCGATCGCGAGGCCATAGGCCGCCGGCTCATGGAGAACCAAGGCGATGTCCCGAAAGAGATTGCAGACTGTGTTTACGACAGAATCACGCAATACCGGCCATGAGGATCGCCGGGGCCGAGTCTTGAAGGTGAGCACGAACGCTAGCGCGGATGCGCTGTTTCCCGCCTTGGCCGAATCAGCATCACGCTCACCACGGCCATCGCGGCCATAGCCGCCGAGATGATGAGAACGATCCGGTAGCTTCCCGTCAGATCAAAGAGCACCCCTCCCCCCCAGGCAGCAATGCCTCCTCCCAGGTGATGGATGGTCGTGATGAACCCGGAAAGCACTCCCACGTGGGAGAAGCCGTAGAGCCTCCCGACCAGTGTGGGCGTCAGCGGAGCTGTGACCAGGAAGGTGAAGCCGAAAACGAGGGCGAACACGTAAAAGGAAACCATGTTCTGGTAGGCGATGACCAGGATGAAGGCGAAGACCCTCAGGAGAAAAGTCAGAGCGATGGGGATCTTGTCGCCGATAAGATCAGAAGCCGGCCCTGCTGCAAGAATCCCTGCAAGGCCCAGAAGCCCGAACCACGCGAGCATGTTGCTTGCCGTAACCGCAGGGATTCCAAAATCCGTGACCATGGGGATCATGTGGGTCGTCACCAGAAAATCCCCGCTGCCGCAGACGAACATGAAAAGGGTGAAGAGCCAGAAGGAGGGCTTTCGCATCGCCTCTCCAAGCCCCAGGTCTTTTTCCGCGGCACGATCCGCTGCCTCCCCGGGAGCGGAAGGGCTCGCATTCGCCTCTTGCCGTCCATAGGGGATGACCCCCAGGTCTTCGGGATCTCCCCTGATCACCAGGAAGGTGAGGCTGAGATTGAGCACGAGCATCATGCAGCCGATCCAGAAATGGGACGCGCGCCAGCCGCACTCTGTAATGAGCGTCGTGAAAACGGGCACCAGCGCAAACTGCCCGAGGCAATTGCCGGACAGGGCCAGGCTGATGGTGAGGCCTCTTCTTTTTTCAAACCACTTGCTCATGAGAGCCGCGAAGATCGGAACCGTGGTTCCCCCGAGGCCCATGGCTGCAATAACCCCGTAGAGAAGGAGAAAATGCCAGAGGGTCTGAGTCAGGGCGATGAGCATGTAGCCGGATGAAACGAGAAGGGTTGAAACGACAATCACCCATTTGGGGCCGAAGCGGTCGTACCATTTTCCTGTGACGATCACGGAAAGAGAAAAGAAAGTCATGTTGAGGAGCGCGGCCAGCGAAACATCGCTCCGGCTCCACCCGAATTCCGCAAGGAGGGGCTTGAACGCGATGCCGATGGTGAACCGGGCACCCGAGCTCAGAAAGAGGATGAGAAAAGAGGCGGCCAGCACATACCAGCCGTAGAAGATGCGGGAGGGTCTCGGGGTCGAATTTGAAATCATGGGGATGAACCTTCCGGGGGTTTTTTGTCTTCAGAGGCCCAAAGGGATCAGGTGGAAAGAGAGCACGCTTTCAGGAAGGTTTCAGTGAACTGCGGGGCGCTTCCGAGTTCCACGTACCTAACGCGAGCGGCGATCGTCCGGGCCTTCAGGCGCTCCGTCGAGGAGATCAGCGCCATTTTCGCTCCCATGCCAGCCGCATTGCCGACCTGCCTGAACCGCTCCAGGGGCAGGCCCGGCAGCATCCCGATGGCCACGGCGCTTGCCACGTCGATGTAGCTCCCGAAGGCTCCGGCAATGAGGACCTGGTCCAACTCCTGCTCTTTCCGGCCCCTCGTCGCCAGAAGCACCTGGATCCCGGTTCGGATGGCCGCTTTGGCCAACTGAAGTTCCCGGATGTCGTGCTGGGTGATCACGACCGCCATGGGGGCACCGGATTCTCCTTCCTGAACCAGCACGAATTCCCTGAAATCACTGCCTGCCCTGACCCTCGGGTGGCTCTCCACCATCCGGCCGCTTCCGTCCACCACCCCTGACAGATAGAGCTGGGCCATGGCATCGAGCACCCCTGAACCGCAAAGGCCTGCCGCGGGAGCCCCATCAATGGTCTGAACCTGGACCGTGCTGTTTGCAATGCGAACCCTCTCGATCGCTCCACGGGCCGCCCTCATGCCATGTTTGATGTGATAGCCTTCAAAGGCAGGGCCCGAGGCGCAGGAGACCGAGGCAAGGTCCTCGCCGTCGATCAAGGAGACTTCCGTGTTGGTGCCGATGTCCAGGGCAAGGACCAGACCGTCCGATCTCACCTGCGCCGTCGCAAGCAGCATGGCCACGTGGTCCCCGCCGACAAAGCCGGCAATGTTCGGGAGAAAATGGGCGTATGCGCCGCAGGCAACCCGCAGCCCGATGTCGCGCGCCTTGAAGTCCAGTGCCCGGCTCGCAGCCGGCACAAAGGGGGCGAGCACCAGCTGCTTGACCGGAAGCCCCAGGAGGAGATGGTGCATGGCCGTGTTGCACACAATCACCGCATCGACGATGTCCGTCACCGCGGCACCCGCAACCCGGCACAACTCGGAGGCCAGCTGGTTGAGAGCTTCCACGGCTGCCCTCTGCAAATCGGCGCCCGCTCCCGGAGAAGATAGGGTCGCTTGAATCCGGCTGATGATGTCCTCCCCGTAGCTGATCTGAGGGTTCATCACACCCTGGGAGGCCAAGGTCCTGCCGTCCTTGAGGTCGACGAGATACCCGGCGATCTTGGTCGTTCCGAGATCGACAGCCAATCCCAGCGCCGGACTCTGCCGCGGGGAAACGCCGATAATTTCCTGCCCGCGCACCAAGGCCAAACCTTCCCAGTCCCAGGATCTTAAGAGAGGCGAAAACCCCCGCAGAACGTCAATGTCCGTGCACGTGCAGGAAAGCTTGTGTTCTTGGTTGAGCGTTTGGATGAGGTTTTCGTCATCCGCCCGGACATGGGAGAGAGCGGATTCCTCCAGTTTGACCGGGTAGGCCCGGACAGCTGGCTCCGGCGGAACCGCGATTTCAAGCCCCTCGACCTGAGTGCGTTGAGGTGCGGTCATGGATTCGGCCGGAACGTGCACCTTGCTGTCCGCGGCGGGATAGGCCTGGCAGGCCAGTCTCCACCCCTCTTGGAGCTGTTCGGCGGTGAACGCCTGGACTTCATTCGAGGTGGGATCGGACACCCTGCCCTCCAGGATCCTCACCTTGCAGGTCAGGCATTTTCCGTGGCCTGCGCAGAGCCCGGACAGCCCAACGCCCAACCGGCGGCTGGTCTCGAGGAGCGTGCTTTCGCTCGACGATTCCCCTCTTCTCCCCACCGGCTGAAAATCAATTTTGTGCGGTGCCATGGTTATGTTGTTCCATAAATTTATTCGGTCAAGTGTTTTGCCTCAGTCCTCGATCCTCCAACCTCCAACTTCTCCGCAAGTCGCAGAGAAGCTCCGCTCTAGGATTCTAAGACCTTTTTGGATACACTCCATAGTGTTTGGCGAAGTCCACCATCGCCTTCACGTTCTCATGCCTTGCCTCGTCAAACCAGACGCCGCAGTCCACCATGAGGCCGCCGCCCTGGCCCACCACGTCAATGAGCGTCTTCACGTAGTCCTGCACTTCCTGCGGGGTCCCTGCGAAGAGCAGGCTCACGGGCACATTGCCTCTGAAGCAGACGGTGTCGCCCAGGGTTTGTTTGGCCCTGCGGATGTCCACCGTTTCGAACCAGTAGACCGCCTTTCCCTTCGGGATGTCCTTGATGATTTCAAGCCGTGACGTGTAGTCCCCTTCGAAGAGGGGCATGGGGACCAGCCCTTCCTCCATGAGCCTGACCATCACCTCTCTGAACGTCGGCCAGTAAAAGGTCTTGTACTGGTCGAGGGACATGAACCCTTCCGGGCCTTTGTGAAGCATGAGACCCACCATGGGATTCCCGCTCTTCCTGGCCTGATCCGAAGCCATTCTAACCAGTATGGGCACGAGTTTTTCCATGGCAGCGATCAGCTTCTGCGGCACCCTGAACATAGCGATCAGCTTCTGCGGCACCCTGAACATGTCGAGCATGATGCCCCTGGTTCCCCGGAACCAGTCCCCGATGATGTCGAAGGGCGCGGCGCACCCTCCTCCGGTCATCGAAGGGTAGCCCATGGCCCGGAACTTCATCGCCTCTTCATTGAGCTTCTTGCCCCACCTCAGCGCTTCAGTTCCCGCCTTGACCAGGGACTCCAAGGTTTCGGTCACTTCCGGAGTTCCGAAAAAGGCCGTGTTTGAAAGAATGGAAATGTAGTAGCCGAACCAGGTGGTCAGAGGAGGAACCGATTTGAGAGGCGCAAGGATGCCACACACCCTGGGGAGGTACGTTCGAAGCATGAAATCCGACGGATCGTCCAGGAAATGGTCATAGAATTCATCCGCGTTCACGTACTCCCGTTCCTGGAACTGGTAGATGTGATCCGAAGGGATGCCGCGGCCCGGCACTTTGAGTTGTTTGTAATCCAGAGCCTCCAGCACAGGCCCTGAAAAAGCGTACCCTGAGCCTCTGAAGAGATCCGGCTCAAAATCCTTCAATGTTTTCATCCACGCCTGGTGCGCCTTTTCATAGTCGAACATCACCTCTTCACAGGTGTACCCGTTGTCGAGGGCCGGGAACATGCCGAAACTCGGAACCACAGGCACCCTGTCCGGAACCTTCAGTTGGATGACGTCCGCAACTCGCCTGGCCCTTTGCTTATAGGCCTCTTCAGCTTCCTTGCTGATA